>JAFGUM010000003.1 GCA_016938515.1 Spirochaetales bacterium
CCGTGCTCACGGTGCCCGTGCTCACGGTGCCCGTGCTCACTGCAGTCGACGTGCCAGGGGTAGCGAGCGCTGCCAGGTACGCATCCGCAAAGCGGCTCGCGCCGTCGATGGCGGCTCGCTTGAAGGGGGTAGCGTCTATCTGAAACGATGCATCACCGCTTCGCAGCGCCTCGAATGCCGTATCTATAGCGCCCTCCGCCACGTTGACGACGACGTGTGCCGGTATCGAAGCCTGGAACGCCACCGCGGCAGCCTTGCCGTCAAGGGGCATGCCGTCAACACGCAGCGTTTCCGGCGCCATCGCGATGAGGTCTGGAGACTCCAGCAGCGCTGCGAAGCGCGCATCGCTGACGAGCGCTTTGATTTTTGAGGGGTCGTCCGCCAGTGGCCGCACCGACGACAGAAACAGGCCGCTAAACGTCAGGGGCAGAGCCATAAACAGGTACAGGGCGAAGCCCAGGAAGCGTCTGAACCCTTTCACCGCTGCAACTCGCCGGTCGCTGCCACGTACGGCCTGGCTTTGGGTGAGCCAAACCCCAAAACCTTGAACGGGTGAATATCCAGCGGGTTGTTATACCAGCCAGGTATAACTTCGGGGTCTATGACGTTAAACGCTATCGAGTGGTTGAGAGGCATGAGAGCCGCGTCTGAAAGCAGCTTACCTTCAGCCTGCGCGAGGGTTGCCAGGCGCTCGGCTCCGTCCTGTTCCATCGACGCTGCGACGAGTTTGTCGTACTCGCGGCTCTTGTAGCCGCCTTCGTTGAGGCCGGAATCGCTCGTCCACATGAGAAGAAACGCCGCTGGATCGGCAAAGTCGCCTATCCAGCTGGTATACGACAGCGAATAACCCTGCTGCCTGATGTCCCGGATTGGCGTGCCGTCGGGTACGATGATTTTCTCGATTTTAACGCCAACTTTGGCCCAGGCTTCGGCTATGATGGCAATATTGGCGTCATTGATATCGGACGCGTAGCTCACAAACCGGACCGGGGGCAGGTTTTTGCCCTCGGGGTGCCTGGCAGCGGCAAGAAGCCTGAGCGCTTCCGCTTCGTCGCTTTTATCGATGCCCTTGGGTGATTTGTAGCCTGCGAAGGGTAGTACGAGGACGCTCGTGGGAGCGTAATAGTTTTCCTCAACCCTTATACGATCCCAGGGGATTAGCAGAGACAGGGCCCTGCGCACGCGCGCGTCTTTCCAGGGCAACCTTGAGGCGTTCCAGAAGTAGTAGCCCGTGGCGAACATGGGTGACAGCTGTATGGCTTCAGGGTACAGCAGGGCGTCAATATCCGCCATATCGGTGAGCCAGTCTATGCTGCCTTCGTTATACCCGCTCGTAGCCTCTTCCTCGGTTTCCAGAAACAATATTCTGATGGCGGGGATAGCCACGTTGGCGGCGTCCCAGTACGTTTCGCTTTTTGTCATCAGCATCGCGGATTCGTCCATGGACGAGAGCGTGTACGGCCCGTTGCCTATGACGGCTTCCGGCTTCCATGTGCGCACGCCGCGCAACGAGGAGTGCACTGGTACGAATGCGCTGTGGCACAGGAGCCTGGTAAAATAGGCGGCGGGACTATCCAGCTCAACGACGAGCGTGCTGTCGTCCACAGCGCGTATTCCTACGGTTGCGGGGTCTTTGGATCGACCGGCTCTGTACGCCTTGGCACCCTTTATGATATCGAAAAAGACCGCGTACTCAGCGGCTGTTTCAGGAGCGAGCAGGTATCGCCACGATTCTACAAAGTCAACGGCGGTAACGCGCGTACCGTCGGACCAGCGTGCTGACGAGCGAATTGTAAAAGTCCAGGTCTTGCCGTCTGCTGTTTTTTCAAACGCTTCGGCCAGCGCCCGAACCGGACTGAGGGAAGCAGGATCGTACGAGAACAAGCCCTCGTACAATCCGGTAAACACTTGCATCTCGTGGGCGTATATTGATTTGTACGGGTTGAGCTCAACCTCGTACTTCCCCATGCCGACGACGAGTTCACGGCTCTTGTCAGCATCCTGCCCAGACAGCAGCGCTGGCGTTGACGCGGACAGCACCAGGGCGGCGAGCATGGCATACAGTCGGTTCATTGGTACTCCTCGATGGCCAGTGCCGGCCGTTTCAGACGTCCCGTATCCCGAGACGCTTCATCTGCTCGAGCTCTTCCTTTTGTGCGATGTATTCATGGCGCTTCTGATTGGCCTTGATCAAGGCGTTTTTAAGCGAGCTCAGCTCCATCTTGATGCTTCGTACCCTGGCTTTAAGCTCGGTGTCCTCCAGCGCGCCCTGGTAAAACTCGTCCAGTGCTACGAGCTTCCGGTGGAAAGCCTGCAGCTCTTCTATGCTCTTTGACAGAAACTTGTAGATGAGGTCTTCAGTGGAACTTTCCATGCGCTTGAAGGCGGCGCCCGTTTTTGACACCATCGAAATTAGCGACTGAGCGCGCTTGGACGCGGAAGAGCAAAATTCGGTAAAGTCTATGGACTCGTTCTTGCGTGTGCTCGATACCGGATCAAGGTACTCAACCTCGTGGATGATGTGCTCACCCTGCTTGCCAAGCATCTCCCTGAGCGCCCGCTTTAGCTTGGTCATGAAGGAGTGGTCCAGAGAATCAAGAAGCGCCTGGTTCTCCTCGAGCTTGCGCACAGCGTCTTCCAGCTGAAAGCCGACACCGATGAGAACGCGGGCTCCGTCCACGATAATGGACTTGAAGTTTTTCTCTACGGATTTGTCCTGGCTGTTCTCCTGGCTGACTTCCAGCTTTTTGAGAATTTCATCACGCAGGCCTTCACCATCTGAGCTGAAGTCTTCTTTGAGCGCCTCGGCGACGAGTTCTGGATAGAACGGCGTATCCCCGTTTGTTTCGGCGAATTTTTGACGTATTTTTCTAAGCGCGTCTTCCTGGTGCGTTACCACCGCCGTTCGGTCGAGCCTGAGGGGGATGATGGCCATCCGTCTGACCTCAAGCTTATAGCGTTCCTTGTGTATAAGGGTAAGGTCCTTGAGCGTCTGGAATATTTTCCGGCTTGTTTTCTCGAGCTGCAGGAGGCCTTCATTGATGATACCCGTAGACAGAGGATCGCTGCCCTTTCGTACCAGGCTCGCTATCTCGGCAAAGTACCTCGTGTTCATGTGCGGGCTGTTTTCTGTGAACTGGGTAAAAGAAAAATATTTGGTAAGGGAGGCGAGTCGCTTGATTCGTCCCATGCTCAGAAAATCGACGCTAAACTGGTAATAGTTGTTTAGAAAATCAAGAAACGACTCAAATTGAGAAAGCCTGATGCACATCTGGTCGATTTTTTCGCTTTCGGCGAAGGGGCTTTCTGGCGGAATGCCAACCTCTGAAATCTTTAGGTCGTACTTGTACGGGTCCTCATGGATGAGTCCTTTTTTGAGTAGCACGTTGTATATGGCCTGGAACGCCGACTGGAACAGCTTAAAATCATCCCTGAGCTGTTTTAGCTCGGTACCGTCCATGCGGTCTATCTTGGCTGCCAAGGCTCGTTCCAGACGATCCTCGTACGCTTCGATTGCTTCCATCGTGGCAGCAGTATGGAATAAAAAAGCGGCATAGGCAAGCGCTACGTTACAGTGGGGTGGGGCGGCACTGCGCGCACGTGAGTATGGTGCGCATGAGATGCCCAGGATCAAGACCAACATGGCACGGACTCTTGCCAATTCTCACTACGGCGGCCGTTTTCTGTGCGGTTTCTTGCCGCTACGGCGCCTCGACGATGCTTGTATCCGTCGTACTGCCCGTATTCCCGGAGACATGGGCTACAGCCGACGCCTGGGAGTTGTGCTGGGTCTCAAGGGACGACAGTGGTGGCCCCATCCGGGCGCTGCCCGGAAGCACCGTCGCGCTTGCATTACCCCGCTACGGCGAAGCGGCGGTCCTGTGCAAGGCGGTGTTTGGCGCGCACAGGAGCCTGCCGTATGGAGCCGCCTGGCCGCAAAGCCTGGGCGAAGACGGCTGCCTGCGCCCGGATGCCGCCGGGGGCTACGCGGCGAGCCTCGCGCTCGTGTTCTATCGCGCGGGCCGACTGTCGTGCCCCCTCGACCTGGGTCGCTTTGCGAGCGAAGCGTCAACGCGCCTTGCCGACGCCTGGGACCTGGATCCCGCGACGTTCGCGCCCATCGTTGACGAGCGGCGGTTCAGGGCGGACCATCTGCGGCAACCAGGGCGCGTTAC
>JAFGUM010000309.1 GCA_016938515.1 Spirochaetales bacterium
ACCCTGCTTGTTGAAATTTTCCCACGCGCTGGAACTGCTCTCCATCTGGCCGAGCGCGCTTTCCATCAGTCCGTATTTTCTCTTGAGGTCGGCTTCCTTGCGAGTAAGCTGGGTCTCCAGAGAGTCTATAGTAGCCTGCTGCCGCTTGATCTGGCTGTCGAGGGTGCCCGTTCGTATTTGAACGATGCCACCGGTTTCAACGTACGCCTTGGTCATGGCGTCAAGCTTGAAGGCGGCGCCTGAATCGATGATCAGATCGCCATCGCTGTCAAAACCGAACAGATCCTTTACCCGTGAAAAATTCTCAAGCAACGCCTTGTCCAGCGTCGCCTCGTCTATTTCCATGTAACCACGCAAGCGTGACGCGTCGTAGCTACCGCCACGGCGGGAATCAGTAGACACACCAAACGAGGCCAGCAGAGACGGGCCTTCCACGGTGGGGTAGGCGTCCATCATGGTTCGCTGAAGGCTTGAGCGCAACTGTGACAGAGTGGAATCCCCTTGCATGAGGCCGAGCCGTTCACCGTATTTCTCTTTTTCTGCCTCGGTAAAATAAGATATTTCATCCAGTATGGTATCATCTTTCCTGGAGAGTATGTTGAGCTCAGCCATCAGCCGGTTGTAGTTGCCTACGAGTTCGATGAGCGCTTCCTTGGCTACTTCACGATTCGGCTCAACGGTGAGCTTCGCCGGATTCGGCGAGGCGTTCCACAGCGACAACGTCAATCCCGGCACGAGATCGTCTATGGTATTGCTGCTTCTCGTAACCTCGATGCCGTCCATCGATACTATAGCGTCACCCGCTGTCTGCACGGGGTTCTTTGGACGCATACCGGCTTTTTCAGTGGGGTCGAATACGCGCACTAGAGAGACGCGGACGTCTCTGCCCGTATTTCCGTTCCTGACGCCCAGAGCCTGGAATGAGTCCGCGTATGCTGGCAGGGGAATGGAGAGTGTTGTGGATCCTGGTTTAATCGCCGGCAGCCTGATGGCGCGGCCAGCGCCGTCTACGATGTAGAGAGGCTGGTAGTCATCGCGTACCGGCGGCGTTGGCGGTGGCGTCCATTCGGGCAGGCTTACTTCGGACGGAGCGCTGTCTATCCGTATGCCCTCATACTCCATGCTGCCCGTGGGCGGTATTGACGGACCAGGAGGCGGTCCCTCTGCTTGCCCTGCGCCAGGGTCGCGATCTACCAGCTCCACCCGAAGTTCCAGAACGAGGCCTGTGGAGGGCAGGGGCGAGTCGAGCCGCAGCGCGGCTTCTCCGCCAGGAGCCACTGAAAGAGCGCCTGAGCTCGTGGTTACCAGCGAAGCTTCCAGTGGTTTTTCAAAGCGGCTTGCTTTTTCCGCGGGTAGGTCGCGTCTGGAGCTGGACGCGCGCTCGATGAGCCCTGCCGACAGGGCAAAGCTCTCGGCTTTGTCGCCAAACACGAGCCGGTTGGCAGCCCCCGTTTTTTTAGACTCAATAACGAGCACGTGGCTATCGGCGCTGACCGCCACGACCTGCGCCGCGACCGTCTCCCCGCCCTTGCGGTTGAGAGCGCTCGCGAAGTCCTTGAGCGAGCCACCGCCGTAGTTGAGCTGTACCGACGCATCGCCGACCGTAAACGTGTACAGCCCGGCATCAACCTTCGCATCAGCCGCCATCGGATCCGACATAAAACGATCCGCGGTGGCAATGCGCTTGACGGTATAGCTTCTGGTTTCTTCCATTGCTTCGCGCGCTGCTGTGGCGGTGATTACAGACTCATCGCTCGACGAAGCAACCCGCTCATTGAACGGGTTCTGGTACGAAAAGAGTGATCGCGCGCTCTCCCTGAGCGACGACAGGCGGCGATTGAGATCCAGCCAGGTAGTACGTTGAAGCTGGATTTCCTTGAGGCGCTCCTCGGCGCGCGTCTTGGGAATCCTCTCGACCTTCATCAGGTCTTCGACAAGCTTCTGAGTATCGTACTTGCTGCTGACGCCGGGGATGCTGATATCCGACATGGGGCCTAGCGGCCCTCCTTCCGGTTCACGCCCTCTCGTCGAACAGGATGCCGATCACCTCCCTGATACGCTCATGGACGTGCTGTAGCTCGGCGGGCGGAATTTCCCTGATTACCTTATCGGTCGAGGTGTCTATCACCTTGACGACCACCTGACCAAGCTTCTCGTTGAGGCTGAACGAAAGCCGCTTGCTGAACGCCGCGCTGACGCTGGACAACTCCTCGAGTATCGCGTCCATTGAAACGGGCGGCTCTGTCTTCATCACGTCGGTCTTCCTGACCTTGGCGGGTTCCGGGCTTGCTACACCGGCATTCTGCCCTGCGTGGACGCTGATGGCTGAAACGTCGATTGACATACGTTTCCTCCTATGGGTACTGGCACGAGTTCCGACTCGCGAAACATAGTGCCTGCTTCTTCAAAAGGCGAAGGGAGGAGGGCGCGATCCCCCCCCTTCTACGAACAGTTGAAACCGTCGCGGAAAGACGACGTCCAGGAAGCTCTCCGCTACAATCTCGGAACGGTATTCGTTAACCCAACAGTTGCATTACCGACTGGGTCCTGGTGTTGGCCTGGGCGAGCATCGCTCCGCCGGCCTGCGACAGGATCTGGTTCTTCACGTAGTCGACCATCTGGCTCGCCATGTCGGTGTCGCGGATGCGGCTTTCAGCTGCCTGAAGGTTTTCTGCTGCGATCGCTACACCCTTGGAAGCCATCTCAAAGCGGTTCTGGTAGGCACCGAGGTCGGCACGCTGCTTGGAAACCGTCTTCAGAGCCGCATCAAGGTTGCCCACGGCCTGGTTGGCGGACTCGGGCGTCGAAATGGAAATCATCTCGGCGGTACCCTGCGCACCCTGGAGGCCAAGAGCCTGTGCGGTCATCGTGCCGATGAACAGGCGCTCGCTCTGATCCATGTTGGCTCCGACCTGCAACTGCATGACCTGGGTGCCTTCTTTTGCGAAGCGACCGGTAAGGATATTCATGCCGTTGAACTGCGCGTGGCTCGCGATGCGGTTTATTTCATCAACGAGCTGCGAAACCTCAACCTGGATCTGCATACGGTCTTCGGCGGTATAAATGCCGTTGGACGACTGGATAGCCAGTTCGCGCACGCGATGCAGGATGTCCTGCGTTTCCTGGAGGTAGCCCTCGGTGGTCTGAATGAAGGAAACGCCGTTTTCGATGTTCCGCTGCGCCTGGTTGAGGCCGCGGATCTGCCCGCGTAGCTTCTCGGAGACCGCGAGGCCTGAAGCGTCGTCACCGGCTTTGTTTATGCGCTGGCCGGAAGCAAGCTTCTCCATATTCTTGTTGAGCTCGGTCTGCGTGACGCCCAGCGTCCTGTTTGCGTACATCGCGCTCATGTTGTGGTTAATGATCATATGACCCTCCTTGCAGGACTAGCGCGCGGCATTCCTTGCCGCGCGTCCCGCGCGCATGGCGTTGGGGCCGGGAATTGATACTTCGCGCCCGTTCCCGTCCGTTCGTGCCCTACACGGCGGGGAAACCTGTCCCTTTTCGGGGGCAGGCGTCTCCGCCGGCATGCGCACGAGGGTTTTTATCAAAGATCGAAAGCAAGGCGACGAGCCTGGACCCGCCGCCGTTACCTTTCAGTATACTTCGTTACTGGAGCAACTGCAAGACCGACGCGGTCTTCTGATTGGCCTGCGCGAGCATAGCGCTCGATGCCTGGATCAGTATCCGGTTCTTGGTGTACTCCACCATTTCACTGGCCATGTCGGTGTCGCGGATGCGGCTTTCGGCAGCCTGCAGGTTCTCGGCGCCTATGTCGATGCCGCGTACGGCGTGCTCAAGCCTGTTCTGGTACGCGCCGAGGTCGGCACGCTGCTTGTTTACCTTTTTCAGGGCTTCGTCGAGTATGCCGATAGACCTGTTGGCGTCATCAGGAGCGTCGAGGCGGAGGATTTCTTCGCTGGAGACGTTCTTCACGCCGAGTCCACGGGCCGTCATCGTGCCGATGTACACGCGCTCGCGCTGATCCATGTTGGCGCCAATATGGAACCACATCGACGCGGTTACCAGGTTTTCGCCGTCTTCCCGCGCAAAGCGACCGGTAAGGATGTTCATGCCGTTGAACTGGGCGTGGCTGGCTACGCGATCGATCTCATCGATGAGCTGTGAGACTTCTACCTGGATCTGCATGCGATCTTCGGCGGTGTAGATGCCGTTGGCAGCCTGGACAGACAACTCGCGGAGCCTCTGGAGTATGTCCTGGCTCTCCTGCAGGTAGCCTTCTGACGTCTGGATGAACGATACGCCGTTGGCCGCGTTCTTGGACGCCTGGTTAAGGCCGCGGATCTGCGAACGCATCTTCTCTGATACGGCGAGACCTGACGCGTCGTCTCCGGCTCGGTTTACGCGCATACCAGAAGACAATTTTTCCATGCTCTTGTCTACGGCGAGACCGTTGACGCCAAGCTGGCGGTTTGCGTACATAGCGCTGATGTTGTGGTTGATGATCATGACTTCCTCCTTGAGTCTGGGGCGGGGCATCCTTGTCCCGCGTTTCGATGTCGGATCTGGTCTAGCTCGCCTTGCACTCCTCCTTTCGCTTTCAGGCGTGTCTTTGGCGCGCTTTTTGCTATATACGCGCTAAAGTTACAGCTGCCATAACCGATCATCATAGAGTAGAGTACGAGAGGGTGGAACCATACGTTCTCGTTCCCCTCGGATACCGTCTCCTCTTCAAGCATCGGCTGACTACTCCTTAAACTTGAGCGAAAATCATCACCCCCTGTGGCATTTGCGCTGTTCTCCGCGTGGGTATATACTGAGCTTCCATGAAAACAGAAGAATTTTCTTTTATAGCGGACGATGGCAAGAGTATCCACGTGTACCACTGGGCGCCATCTGGCGATCCAGTCGCGTGCGTGCTCATCGCTCACGGGCTGGGAGAGCACGCCGCGAGGTATTCGCGCTTCGCGACTTCCCTGACGGATGCTGGGTACGAAGTCTGGGCACCCGACCATCGTGGACACGGCAAGACAGCAGCCGAAGGGGAGCTGGGCTGGTTTGCAAACCATGATGGGTTCAGGCGCGTTATAGAAGACCTGCACGGCTTGGCGGAGCGCATCCGGACTGACAAGCCCGGGGCAAAGTTGTTCCTGTTCGGCCATTCCATGGGCTCCTTTTTGGCTCAGGGCTACATAAGCCTGTACGGCACCACGCTGGCTGGATGCATCCTTTCGGGTACAGCGGGTTCCGCCGGGCCGATTCTGGGTGTCGGCCGGGCTATAGCTGGTCTTGGCTGTCAGTTCAAGGGGCAGAAGACCAAGTCAAAGCTGCTCGCCGCGATGACCTTTGGCGCGTACAACAAACCCTACGAACCAGCCAGAACCCCATTTGACTGGCTGTCCCGTGATCCAGCAGAAGTTGACGCGTATATTGCAGACCCGCTATGCGGCTTTACGGGTACCTTCGGGCTGTACCGGGATCTCCTTGGTGGTATGGCGTGGATCCACGCACCCGCGACTATGGCCGCGGTTCCCACCTCGCTGCCGCTGTACCTGTTCGCCGGCCAGAATGATCCTGTCGGCGCGGCCACAGGATTGTTCGACTGGCTGTTTGACAAGTACAAGGCTCTGGGCGTGTCCGACCTCACTAAAAAGCTGTATCCGAATGGCCGTCACGAGACCCTCAACGATACCTGCCGTGAAGAGGCAAGCGCCGACGTGGTAGCTTGGCTGCGAGCCCACTGCTGAGTCGCTCCACCGTGGCATAGCGAGCGCCGGCCTTGACCAGAGAGGCCCGGCGCGGGGTATAGTTGCATAGCCGGGTAGTATCGGACTCTCTGCATACCATAGCGGGTAGCCAGGGAGCCGGGTGCTGAGCCGGCACTATCCATCAATACGCATCAGGGGACATCTTGCTCGTACGATACCAGACTGGACCGGATGGTAAGCCGGTTAAAAAAGCCATTGTCTACACCCAGGGTGAACACGGCATAGACCCGAACGTGGTCGATCCAGACGCCGTCAGGATACTGGAGAGACTCAGAAACAGCGGTTACGCGGCGTATATCGTAGGTGGAGCGGTGAGGGATCTTATCCTGGGGCGTTCTCCCAAAGACTACGATATAGTTACCGATGCCGAGCCGCCTCGAATAAAAAAGCTGTTTTACAGGAGCCGCATCATAGGAAAGCGGTTCAGGCTCGTTCACGTGTACGTGGGCGAGCGCGTGTACGAAGTATCAACCTTCAGGTCTATCGCCAACGGTACCATTGGCAACACCTATGGAACGATAGACGAAGACGCCAAGCGGCGCGACTTCAGCATGAACGCGCTGTATTTTGATCCGCTCGAACGCAAGCTCGTAGACTACGTTGGTGGTCTCAAGGATATGAGAGCGCACAGGCTGGTACCGGTTATCCCCCTTAAAACCATTTTCGTCGAGGATCCGGTCAGGATGATACGCGCTGTAAAATACGCCGTAGCCACGGGCTTCGTCATACCTTTTATGACGAGGCACGCGATCAGGAAAAACGCGTCGCTGCTTGAAGGGGCTTCTGTAAGCAGATTGGGAGAAGAAGCCAACAAAATACTGTATTCGGGTAACGCTGGCGGGATCATTGAAGAGTTGCTTCGATACAGGCTACTGTCGCCCATCATGCCAGGAATCGAAGCGGCGCTGCTATCTGGTGGAAGCAGGGCGGCAAGGATGCGGGAATCGCTACGGGACCTCGATGAGTACGTCGTGGAAACGGGAGACAAGAAGCTTGGCATGCTGTTGTCTTTTATCGTCCGCGAGGCGGTTTCAGATGCGGAAGCGCTACCCGCCGAGGATGCCCAGATCGCGTACCGGAACGCGCTCGACGCTGCCCGCACCTTTCTGTTCCCGCTTACCATGCCCCGCGTGGAGGTTGAAGCCGCCGTCCGCCTGGTATTCAAGGCGCCGGAGCCCCGGCAGAAGCCCAAAAGACCCCGTCGTCGCAGGCGCAGAAAACCCCCAACTGGCGCCGTAGACCCATCGCAGGGTGTACCCCCCACCGACGTCCCACACGATGACGACTAGCTTGTTGTCTGAAGCGTTCTGTCCACGACTTGACACGGCTGGCTGAATTCCCGGATGATAAACCAGTGAACGTCGAACGCCTGAACGGACTGTCGATAGATGCTCTCTACGCGCTCGCCGACAAGATGGGGCTGGATTTGCCAGCCGGTCTGGAGCGGGTCTTCCTCGTAGAAGCGCTGATGGAAGCGTTTGAGGAAGACCGTGAAGAGCGCAAAGCCTCCGGCGACGCGGCAGTCCACATGGAAGAAAAAAAATTTTCAGGCTCTGAACTCGACGAAATTGACGCGTCGATTGACGCAGCTCCCTGCATAGAGAAGCGGTACAACGAAACGGTTGTACACGTAATAGTCCGGGATCCCGAGTGGGCCTTCGTATTCTGGGATGTTCGTGATGAAGAACTCGATGCGCTCAAGGCTTCCGATGGATACTGTTGCCTGTTCCTGCGCGTCATAAAGGAGCCTGGGTACGACGGCAAGGGCTCGTCGTCCTTCGATGTAGTCGTTGGGGATGACGATGACCACTGGTACTTGCACCTCCCAGACGACGATAGGGCTTATCGGGTTGATCTGTACGCTCGAAGCGGATCTCGATCCCGTTTGCTCGCGCACGCTGCCGTAACGCGAACGCCACGAGCCCTGATAGCTGATTGTCTGGCCGATCTGACACCCGGAGCCGCCGAGCTGGCTGCTCTGTCTGGCCTCGCGAGCCTGGAAATTGTTCCGGCGCCCGAGCACCACCCCTCGCGCATTCTTGGCGGCTTCGACGAGTAACGGAGGATCTTCATGGACAGCGGATACGTAGCGCTCGTACTTAATGCGCACCTGCCGTTCGTGCGGCAGCCCGATTATCCCCGTTTTCTCGAAGAGCGCTGGCTGTTTGAGTCTCTGTCGGAAACGTACCTGCCGTTACTCCGAGTATTTTCACGGCTGGAAGCAGACAAAGTACCCTGGAAGCTGAGCCTGGCCATTTCTCCTACGCTAACGGCTATGCTCGGCGATTCGTTGCTGCGCTCACGCTATACCGCGTGGCTGCACGAGCAGCTACAGTTGGCTGAAAAGGAGATGGATCGTTGTGCGGGCGACCGGACCTTTGAACCGCTCGCCGCGATGTACCAGAATCTGTATCGTCAGAATCTGGAAGATTTTACCATCCTGTACGAAGAGAACATACTGGGCGCTATAGACTTTTACTATAAGAAAGGTCGGCTCGATCTGATGACGAGCAGCGCGACCAACGCCTTTCTGCCCATATATCGCGCGTACCCGGAAGCGATTGCCGCGCAGGTAGAGGCGGCTGTCGTTTCGTTCAGGTCTGCCTTTGGGCGGTCTCCTTCCGGCTTCTGGATGCCCCAGCTTGGCTGGTACCCAGGTGTAGAGGAAACGCTGAGCGCGTACGGCCTTCAGTACACGGTTGTTTCTACGAGGGGAGCGCTGCTCGGCGATCCGACGCCGAGGTTTGGCTCATACGCCCCGGTATCCTGCCCCAACGGCTTTACGGCGTTTGTGCGTGACGTCGCGGCGACTGACGCGGTATGGTCCGAGACCACGGGTTATCCTGCGGATCCAGCGTACCGGGATTTCTACCGCGACATAGGATTCGACCTGCCGCTGGAGAGCATCGCCCCCTACATTGAACAGAATCAGATACGAACCTTTACCGGTTTCAAATATTGGGCAATCACCGGATCTGGTGATGAAAAATTGCCGTATGCTCCCGAAATGGCGTCACGGAAGCTTGCAGCGCATGTGGAGGCTTTCCTGGCTGACCGTAGCGCCCAGGCGGCGGCGGCGATGCCGTACATGAACGGTAGACCACCGCTGATGGTGGCTCCCTACGATGCCGAGCTCTTTGGCCACTGGTGGTTCGAGGGGCCGCAGTGGCTTGATACCCTGTTCCGGCAGGCGCAGAGGAGCGAAGGGCTCCGGTTTGTAACCCTGGCGGAGTACCGCCGCGGCTATGGTGATAACTTTGAGTCTGTTCCCGAGTACTCATCGTGGGGTGATGGCGGGTACGGAGGCGTCTGGATTGAAAAATCAAACGACTGGGTGTACCGGCACGTTTTCAAGATGGTAGAGCGAATGGTAGAGCTAGCCGAGCGCTTCCCCGACGAAAGCGGACTGCGCGAACGCGTGCTCAACCAGGCGGCTCGCGAGGTGTTGCTGGCCCAGGCCTCTGATTGGCCCTTCCTGCTGCGAGCCGGCAAATCAGGATCTTTTGCCCGCAAGCAGATAGAGGATGCCGTTACCAACTTCAACCGCATCTATGAAATGCTGTGCGCCAATACTGTAGGCACCGAGTGGCTTACGCGTCTTGAAAAGCGCAACAACCTGTTTCCTGACATCAACTATCGAGTATTCCGGCGCAAACGATAGAAGTGCGGGTACGAACCAGAGAAGGTGCCGGAAGGGGTGCAGGGCCGCATGGCTGACGATATGTACAGGCACATAGTAGAAACAGCTCCTTTCGGGTACGCCTACCATGAGATAGTCGTAGACAGCGCGGGATTGCCGGTTGATTACCGCTTCCTGGAAGTCAACAGATCCTTTGGATGGCTTACCGGGCTGGATCCGGCTGGCATTATAGGCAAGACGGTGCGCGAGGTCATTCCTGGAATAGAACAAGCCGGTTTTGACTGGATCGCGTTTTACGGGACGATAGCGCTTCATGGTGGCACGGAAACCTTCGAGCAGTTTTCAGAACCACTCGAGCGCTGGTACAAGGTGCAGGCGTACTCGCCAGAGCCTGGCTATTTTTCGACCGTTTTCGTGGATATAACAGAAGAAAAGGCAAAGGCAGCCGAACTCGA
>JAFGUM010000310.1 GCA_016938515.1 Spirochaetales bacterium
AGTGAATCGGTAACGGTACCCAGGCCTACGCACTGTATGTAGTCGCTGTTGTAGCGGGCTCCACCCCGGTAGTAATCGAGACCGCGGGCGACGCAGTCGGCTATGTACAACGATAGGAACGGCGCGGGGGTGTGCTGGCCGTACAGGTCGTCGAGGTAGCCGTCTATTTGTACCTTCCAGTCTACGGCGTAGGCCATCTGCGCTTCAAACGCCGTCATCACATCGTCGAGCGAAGTCATCGATGTGGCTGGTCCGGTAGATAGTCCGACTCGCTTGCCGGTTAACGGATCAACACCGTCGTTGAGCGCGAGTTCTAGTAGCTTGGGGCCATTAAGGTAGCCGTGCAAGATGTAGGCTTCCTTGCCAAAACAGCCTATCTCTATGCAGCCGCTCGTGCCGCCTTGCCGTGCGTCAACGAGGCTTTTACCGGAGGCCACTTGTGAAAGCGTAACCTCGTCAGCGTTGAAGAATGATGGGTAGCCCATGCCCTTGCGCGCTACGTCGCACGCTGTTTCAAGTATGCGGTCAGGGGTGCATGCGGACACCTGCAGGTTGGCCTGCGGTTGTAGAAGCCTGAGCTCGTCAAGCACTTCAAGCACGAGGGTGGTAACCTCGCTGGAACCATCGCGACCGTCCGGTGTTAGGCCGCCCAGGTTAATATTGGTAAAATCGTTGTACGTGCCGGATTCCGCAGCGGTAACGCCGACTTTGGGCGGCGCCGGGGTATTGTTGACCTTTATCCAAAATGCCGCCAGCAACTCTTTTGCGCTTTCCCTCGTTAGCGTGCCGTCTTGTAGCCCTTGCCGGTAGAACGGCGCGAGGTGCTGGTCAAGGTGGCCGGGGCTCATCGCGTCCCAGCCGTTTAATTCGGTTATAGTTCCCAGGTGTACGAACCAGTACGCTTGCAGCGCTTCATGGAAGCTGCGCGGTGTCTCGGCTGGTACGCGGTGGCAGATTTCGGCTATGCGGCGCAATTCCTGCGCGCGTACGGGATTGGCCTCGGTAGCCGCCATCGACAGGGCCAGCTCGGCGTGTCGCGCCGCAAAGCTGATAGCAGCGTCGCAGCTCAGCGCCATTGCTTCAAGTTCGTGTTCTTTTTCGGCGCGGCGCGGATCATCAGCCCTGAGCATGGCCTTCGATTGCTCGATATCCAGCTTGATCTGGTTGAGCCCTTTTTTGTATAGCAGACCATCGAGAGCCGTATGGCCGGCGGCGCGCTGCTCCATGAATTCTGTAAACACACCAGCCTCGTACAGCGCGAGCCACTCCTCGGGCATCGCAGAAAACGCCTTGTCGCGTATCGACTTGCCACGCCAGTACGGGATAATGGTGGTGCGGTATGTTTCTATAGTGTCGTCATCAACGTCGTAGCTGGTCATTGGGCGAGACCGCAGCACCTGCAGATCTTCAACGCTGTGGCAGGTGAGTTCCGGGTAGGTGGGAGTTATCTTGGGGCCGCTACCGCGTTCTCCTACGATAAGGTCGTCAGCGCCGATGTATATGGTCTTGTTTTCGCACAGGGCTTTGAAGGCGGTCGCTCGCATAAGCGCGAGCGGTAAAGAATCCGCGTGTTCCTGGTACGCACGGGTAATTATGACGGCGCGCTCCGCGCTTACTCGCGGTTTTGTTTCAAAGCTCTGGGCTCGTAGCCTGGCGATGCGTTCGTTCATTATAGCCCTCCTGTTACAGCGTCTATGCCTTCCGCCAAAAAAATGGCGATAGCCCGATTGATCGCGGTGGCATCGGGAACCGGCGTGCTTTCGCATCTGTACGGAATACTCATTCGAGCGTACTTTGATCGGGCGGAGTCGTGATATGGAAGAATCCTTACCGGGTAGGGGGTGGATCTCCCCGACGGTTTTAGAGATACAATAAAACGCGCGGTTGCGCTAAGATTGGCTTCGTCATCGGTACATCCGGGGACAAGAGGCACGCTCACCATGACATCCGCTCCGTTATCAGCCAACACCCTGATGTTGTCATGTATGATTTTGTTAGAAACTCCGGTCATGAGCTGATGTGTCTCGTCATTCATGTATTTCAAATCATACAAGAAGAGGTTGGTATCCTTCGATACCTCTATGATAGTATCCGTGCCGGTGAATCCGGATGTATCTATGGTAACCCTGATCCTGTGTTCTTTGAGCGCTCTCGCAGCCGCGATGACAAAAGCCGGTTGGGACAGCGGTTCGCCCCCGGAAAAGGTTACCCCGCCACACGAAGAATCGTAGAATGGCTCATCGGCCATGGTAATGCGCACAATATCGTTAACTGAATACGAATTTCCTGCGATCTCCCGCGCACCAGAGGGGCACACGTCGGCGCAGGCACCGCAGGCATTGCACAGCATTGGCTGGAAGCCGCCAACGGTGGTTGTAGCTCCAGTAGGGCAAACCCCTACGCAGGCGCCGCAGGATACGCAGCGCTCCGGGCGGTACCGCAATTCAGGCTTAAAAGAAATGCCCTCTGGATTGTGGCACCACCAGCAGGAAAGCGGGCAGCCTTTCATGAAAACAGTCGTTCGTATGCCTGGGCCATCGTGAATGGAGTAGCGCCTGATATCGAAAACTACGCCCATATCGTCACTCATAACCGTGGTCCGAGCGCCGCCTCGCGGGCGAAGTAGTACGACATGATGTAGCGTTCCTGCACCGAGAACGACCAGTGCACGTCGCGCACAAACGTAGCTGCCTCATTGAAATTCCGCGCTTCAAGTAACCTGGCAAGCGCTTCGTGCTCGTGTATGCTCTGCGTTTCCCACTCGCTCAGGTAGCCTTCACGACGCGGAAAATCGTACAGGCGCTCCTTGTGGATGCGAATGAGACGCCTGAGCTCGGAATTGGCGCTGTGCGAGATATAGACGTCGTGAAACGCCAGATTAGCCTCGTAGTAGTCATCAAAATTGTTGGAAGCCAGCGATGAACGCATCACGGCGTTTAGCTCAAACATCGTGCGTGTGTCATCATCAGTAAAAGTCTGTGACGCTTCAACGATCGTGGCGGCTTCCAGAGCTCCCAGAATCTGGTAGGAGTTGCGTATGGTGGCGAGGTCCAGGGGTTTGATGAGCACGCCACGGCGCGAGTGTATGGTAACAAAGCCCTCGGCTTCGAGGCGGAGCAGGGCGTCTCGCAGCGGGGTTCTGGACAGACCAAGATCGTTGCCTATGGAGTTGAGATCCAGAAAGACGCCTGGCTTCAACAACCCGTCGTTGAGTTGCTTTTTAAGATAGGCATAGACCTGCTCGCGTAGGGGCGGGTTCTTGTCATCTAGAGTGGCCAGCGATTTTGAGGTATCCATGTATATGATATTACACTGATATATCAGATGTGTCAACGAATCTGGTGCATTCGGCAATGAGATGGATAACTATTTTTCCTCGTAACCAGCGGCGAAATCCTGAACGCATACGGTTCTGTAGCGGGGATGCGTACCACAGGAGACGCCTACGACGAGAAACTTGGGGTTGAATATATTTTTGCGATGCCCCCGGGAGGCCACTCCATCGTCTACTATTAGCTGTATGACAAAATCACGGGCGCTTTTGCCACCATAGGCGATGTTTTCGCCGGCCGTGCTGATCCAGGAACCATAGCGCATGATGCGACCGCCCATAGAGCTGGAATCCGATCCGGTGTGGCCGGTTTGCCCGGTTTTGCCCTGATCCAGCGCGTGATCCCTGGCCGCCAGGCTTAGCCCGCGGGACAGCGTCAAGGGAGGCAACGGCGCCTGTTTCTTCAGAAACGTGATGGCTTCGTCCACGGCTCGTACGCCTTCGTTGAGGACAATCCTGATCTCACCCGGTTTCTCAAGATATGCGCCCCGTATATAGCTCTTATAGTCCATGAGTATATCTATGTACGCTTCTGGCTGAGTGCGCGCCAGGTTGAGCTCGCTTACCACTTCCAGGTCCAGCGCGGTGGCAAATGACGCGTCGTGAACGCCTTTGTTGAGCGGTACCGCTGGTGATTCCGCCGTTGCAGTCGAGGCGGGCTCTGACTGTGAATACACGGCGCCAAGAACGACGCCTGCGAGCAAAGCTAACGTGATGAGCCGGGCTGGTACAGAGTAATGTTCGCGCATTCAAAACTCCTTGCCGATTGATGCTGTTCTCAACTTGACGTGCTGGCGCTTCAACTATAGCGTGTAAGTCGCTCTGACGACAGTGTGACGATGCCGATCCCGTTGTTCATTGACAGCGGGCTCTTGGTGCGACTATACATCGCTCAGGCAATTACAACAGGTGTGGGGGCATATTCTACATGAGCGATATCCGCAATTCACCATTTTTGTTTACGGTTGGCGCTTTTGTGGCGCTGTTCGTAACTATCCAGAGCCTCGTGTTCATTGCTGGCGCGTGGAAAGAGGGCAAAAGACTCGGCCTCAGCGCCACGATAATGCGCAAGGCGTTGTCTGGAAGCGCCGTATTTTCGGTAGTGCCGTCCATAGCAATACTGCTCGCGGTGCTTACGCTCGCGGGCGCCCTGGGGCTTCCCTTGCCGTGGATACGGTTGAGCGTAGTGGGAGCTATTACGTACGAGCTTCCCGCCGCGGAAACGGCGGCGCAAGCCTTTGGCACGACGGTAAAAACATCTATCACCGATCCAACGGTTTTTTCCGCGATAGCCTGGGCCATGTCCATTGGCTCTGTGTTCGCGATGATACTCATTATCATATTCGCCAAGAGCATTCAGTCTGGCATACACAAGGCGCAGATCAAGGATACGGCGTGGTCCGGGCTGCTCATATCCGCGATGTTCATGGGCCTCATATCAGCGTTCCTGGGTAATGCGCTCGGCGGAGGGCTCATTTCAATACTGGCTCTGCTGAGTTCGGCGGCGGTAATGGCGCTTTTTGGCCTGGCTATAAAAAAAGCGGGCTTCAAACAACTTGAAAACTTCGCCATGCCAGTAAGCATGCTGTCTGGCATGGCTGTAGCCGCGCTCTACGCGCTCGCGACCGGGGGGGTAGCATCGTGAGTACCGGTACAACGCTCACTGAAAGCCAGTACGACATCAATATTCACCGGAACGGGCGGCTGTGGATGCTGGCGGCTATCCTCGTAACACAGGGCGTACCGCTGGCGATATCGCTGTACTTTGACGTATGGCCACCTTTCGGAACGCTGCTCGCCGGCCTCGTGCCTACGATAATCGTCTTCTGGCCCATAGCCATAATTGAGGTGCTTACCTATACGCCGATGCTCGGTTCTGGAGGTACCTACCTGGGTTTCGTTACAGGAAACCTGAGCAACCTCAAGGTGCCTGCCGCCATTTCGGCTATGCAGCAGGCGGGGGTAGAGCCTTCCACGAAGGAAGGTGAAATCATTTCGACGCTCGCCGTAGGAGCATCTTCCCTCGTGACGAACCTTGTGCTGGTTCTCGGAGTAGTCCTGATGTCCTACCTGTTGCCGGTACTCGAATCACCCGCACTAAAGCCAGCTTTCGCCAACCTTATGCCGTCGCTGTTCGGAGCGCTCGGTGTCGTTTTCATTTCCAGAAACTGGAAGATATCCGTCGCGCCGCTCGTGCTCATGGCGGGGCTGTTCATCGCGGTGCCCACGCTTCCCGTGGGCATTCTTATACCTGTGGGAGCGCTCGTATCGATAGCAGTTGCGCGACTGCTGTACAGGAAGGGGATGGTATGACAATTATTTTGATGCTTTTGGGATTAGTGACAGCGGTTATCGTTGTCGCAATCATTCGGGCCGTGCTGTGCAGGCCACCAGCCGACTCATCCTCTGTCCCCGCGCTGGAAGTAAGTGTAGACGCCGACGCGGCAGCGGCTCACCTATCCGCGCTTATTCAAAAGCGAACCGTTTCAAGCCGTAATCCCGATGCTGTTGACGGCTCTGAGTTCGAAGCGTTCAGGCGTCTGCTCGTCGAGCTGTACCCTCTCACGCACAAGGAACTGGAACGCACGATAGTAGACGGAAACGCTCTCCTGTATCGCTGGCGGGGTGCTGCCGATGGCGAACCACTCGTGCTGATGGCTCACTACGACGTGGTGCCAGCGAGCGATGATGGCTGGGAGCGTCCCTGTTTCTCCGGCGACATTTATGATGGCAAGATCTGGGGGCGTGGTAGCATAGACACCAAGAGCACGCTCGTCTGCGCCTTTGAGGCTGTGGAATCACTTTTAAAGCAGGGGTTTAAGCCTTCACGTGACGTCTACCTGTCGTTTGGCAACGACGAAGAGACTGGCGGAGAAGGAGCGCCGGCCATCGTTCGACACCTCTCGGCTTCTGGTGTACAGCCCGGTCTTGTCTTTGACGAAGGCGGCGCGGTCGTGAGGGGAGTTTTCCCTGGCGTCTCAAAACCCCTGGCAATGGTCGGTGTTGCCGAAAAGGGGGTTACCGACATGGAGCTTTCCGTCAAGAGCGCTGGCGGCCATTCATCGACGCCACCACGCCACGGAGCGGCCTGGAGACTCGCTCGCTCGATCATGCGACTGGAAGCACGGCAGTTCCCCGCGGCGTTTCCGTCGGCTACCAAGGCCATGTTCAGAGCGCTCGCGCCTCACGCCAGTTTTGGCATCAGGCTCCTTCTTGCCAACCTCTGGCTTTTCGAGCCGTTGCTGCTCCGGGTTTTCGGCGCTTCTGGCGGCGAGCTCAACGCTATATGCCGAACGACGATGGCGGTTACGATGCTCGAGGGTTCACCAGCCGCCAACGTGCTGCCAGCTGAAGCCAAAGCTGTTGTAAACGTGCGCGTCGCGATAGGGCAGAGCGTGGCAACCGTGGTTGATCGCATGAAACGCGTTATAGACGACCCTCTCGTGGAACTGCGCGTTCTGCTGCCGGGAGAGCCGTCCCCCGTTTCGGAGCTGTCGGGAGCCCGTTTCGACGCCCTGTCGGAAACGATACGCGATGTCTACCCCGATGTGGTAGTGTCGCCGTACGTGGTGCTTGGCGGTACAGACGCGAGGCATTACGCCACGGTGTCGTCCACGGTATACCGCTTCTCCCCATTCGAGTTGTCCAAAGCCGAGCGCGCCAGCATGCACGCCGTCAACGAAGCCCTGCCCGTGGCGTCTCTGGCCAAGGGCGTGGAGTTTTACCAGCGGCTGATACGCAGGGTGGGCTGAAGCCTTACTGCGCCGTCCTGAGTTCGGAGAGGATAAGGGCGGCGCTGGCATAGGCGATGTACGCTTTCTCCGACTCAATCCGCGCTGCGTCCAGTCTCCATGCCGCCCGAGCTTGCTCGGCAAGAGCCTCCTGTACGTCGGAACCGAGCGCTTGCCCAAGCGAACGCTTTGACTCTACCAGGTTCAGCGTTCTGTTGACGCGTTCAAGAGCCCGCTCCATCTGCGATACCGCTTCCAGCGAGGCTTTCCATCGCTGGTAAGCAGCGCGTATCGACAAGCCCAGGTCGGCAACCATATCGTCGCGCCGGGCGGCTTCACGCTCAATCTCAACGGCGATGGCGGCGGCTTCAGCGGTGTCGCCAGCGGGACCAGCCCACGATACTACGAGACCCAGCCCGGCGTTCCACGTAGGCAACGACGAGCTGCTTGAAGACGGGATAGAGCCGAATGTGGCCAGGGGGGCTGAATACGACGCGCTGATCTGACGGCTGGACAGGGTGTAGCCCAGGCTGAACGTCTGATCCTGCCACGCTACAAAAGGTCGCAGACTCAGGTCAAGATTTGGCTTCTCGAGGCGAGACAGGGTTTCTTGGCGTAACTCCAGTCCCATGTCGACGGCGAGCAGGCTGGGGTGAGCGGCCAACAGTCGAGTCTGAGCGTCAACGGGTTCTGGCAGCTCCTTCTGGGGCAGGTGGTACTTGGATAGTACTTCGGCGGTTTCTACACGGGTTTCAACGGACGCGAAGCGGCTCAGGGCGTACCACGCCAGCTTCTGCGCCAGCGTGTTCCTTGACAGCTCTTCATCAGTCTGTCGTAGCTCTTCTTCAGCCGTCCACACGAAGGCCAGGTTTTGTGTTCCTGCTTCGTATCGTTGCAGCGCTGCTTCGGCTTGTAG
>JAFGUM010000029.1 GCA_016938515.1 Spirochaetales bacterium
ACACTGGCCACGGTACGCCTTTGGCGTGGCCTGTCTCGTCGTCGTCGATGCCGCGCAGTTGATGCTGCCTCAGTACCTTCGCAGGGCTATCGACTCTATCGCTACCGGAGAGCCACGAGCCGTAGTGGCTCTCATCGGGCTGTCGATGGCGGCAACAGCTGCGGCCATAGCAGCTGGTAGATTCCTGTGGCGCTTCTTCATTCACGGAGCCTCGAGACGGATAGAGACGGCTTTGCGAGACAGGCTCTTCAGTACGCTGATGACGCTGCCCACCTCCTATTTCAGCGGAAATGCGGCGGGAGACATCATGTCCAGGGCTACGAGCGATATGCAGTCAATACGCATGGCTACAGGCATGGCATTCGTAGCGTTCATAGACGGTGCCTTTATGTCGGTTGCCATTCTCGTGGTAATGATGATACAGAATCCTGCTACGACTCTGCTCACCATTACGCCCCTGCCGCTGCTTACCGTTCTCATCCTGGTGTTTGGTCGCATCATAGGCAAAAAATTCAAGAAGGCGCAGGAACGCTACGCCGATGTGAGTTCAGTGGCGCAGGAAACGCTGCAGGGTATTCGCGTTGTGCAATCTTTTGTAAAGGAAGACGAGTTTGCCAGGCGCTTTTCCGATGCCAATGACGGGTACCGGGACGCGTCGATGGTACTCGTACGGGTGTTTGGACTGTTCTTTCCCCTCATTTCGTTTCTTGCGGGCATCAGCAGCCTCGTTCTGCTGGTCGCGGGTGGAACCGCGGTGATAGAAAACCGCATGAGCCCCGGTTCCCTTGCGGCTATGCTCGCGTACCTGGAAATGCTCATCTGGCCAATGCTCGGCGCCGGTTTTACGGTAAATATGCTCCAGCGCGGAGCTGCCAGCCTCAAGCGCGTAAATGAAGTGCTTGATACCGCTGCAGAACCCAGATTTGCACCAGGCGAGACGCCTACAGAAGAATACCCCGCGGGAGACGTGCGGTTTTCGGGATTAACCATAGTCTACCCTGGCTCGGGCGAACCCGCTCTCGAAGACATCGACCTCGTAATTCCAGAAGGAACGATGCTTGGCATACTCGGCAGGGTGGGGAGTGGAAAGAGTACGCTGGTAAAAGCCCTGTCAAGGATAGTCGAGCCACCCCCGGGTAGCATTCTCATTGGCGGACGGGACGTGGGAGCGGTTCCCCTGGAAAGGCTGAGGGCCGCTTTTGGTTTCGTACCGCAGGACAGCTTCCTGTTCTCTGATACTATTCGAGCCAACGTTCTCTTTACCGATCCCGCGCTATCCGAAGAGCGTTTCGAGCGCGCCGTTCGCGTGAGCGCGCTACAGCGCGATGTACGACTATTCTCCCACGGCTGGGATACGGTGGTGGGAGAGCGCGGCCTCACCCTGTCCGGCGGGCAGAAGCAGCGCGTCGCCCTAGCGCGCGCGCTGGCCAGGGATCCGGACATCCTCGTACTCGACGACGCGCTTTCAGCGGTGGACTCGGAAACCGAAGAAGCCATCGTCTCGGCTCTGCTGCGCGAACGAGCCGGCAAAACCACCATAGTCATATCAAACAGGATATCCACGCTTCGCCGCGCCCACGCCGTCGCCGTGCTGGATGCCGGGCGGCTCGTGCAGTACGGAAGTCCCGCACAGCTGGCGCTGGAAGATGGGTTCTACGCCGAAATAGCGGCACTGCAAGCCGCGGTGCGGGCTCCGGTAGGTGATACCGAAGTGGAGATACCGTAAATGCCCGATTTCTTTGAGGTTGACGCGATAGTAAAAAGCTATGACAGCGCCATTGTCAAACGCATTTTTGCGTACGTGCGACCGTATCGCGGGCTGCTCGTGGCGGCTACGCTTAGCCTGGCACTCGCGACGCTCGGCAGCCTTGTTCTACCGGTACTCGTGCAACGGACGGTTGACGAAGCGCTGATGGTATCGTGGGTTGCCGTCGACGCATCGCGAAGCTCTGACCCCCGGCTCGCTGACATGAGCGGCGGCAAGACCGGCCCCATCCTCGCTGGTCGTCTCTTCGTGCGGGAAAGCCAGGTAGCCAGGCTGTCGCTCGCGCATACCCGCGATCTGGTCGCCGAAGGCATACTCGACCAGGGCCCTTACTACCTTACACGCGTCTCGGCCACT
>JAFGUM010000311.1 GCA_016938515.1 Spirochaetales bacterium
CCACTGCCCTTGAAGTCCTGTATCAGTACCTGTCCCCGCCGCACGGGCATCGTTACGCGAAGCGCATAGATGGCAGAGAGCAGGTCGGGTACGTCGCCCTTGGCGTACGCGGCGGTAGACCGCACCGGCACCCTGGCTACTGGTCTGTTCGCCGCGTTCTGGTCTGAGCCGCTTTCGGCTATAGCCGCGGTAGCGCTTACCACGCGCTTTGGCGACAGCAGCTCCTCGGTGGCGTACTTGACGCCGCGGGGGCAGCGGTTGCCGGTAACGTCAAGACTGCCGTCCGGCTGCCTGTCCACGGTAAGGTGACATCCCATCGGGCAGGTGATGCATATCAGTTCTTCGCTCACGACGTTCTCCTCGCTTTAGACGATCGACAGCTCGACGACGGGCTCGGGCGCGCCCACTGCCGACTCCAGGTCCTTTGGTTCCAGCTCCAGCGCTATCATCTCAGACGGCTGAACGTGATTCTTCCGGATGCTCTTTACCACGCGGCTGTTCACCCTGACCTCGAGTGTCGCGTCGTTCTTGACGATAAGCGTGCGCATGTACAGCTTGTTGGTCGCGTGCAGGTCTACCCGCCCCGGCGCTGAGTAGCGGATGTTCGGCCCGGCCTTAACCCTCGCTTCGGCCTTGGGCCGCTCGCCCTTGAGCCAGCGGGCCGCGAACTTGCCGGCGCGCCGGGCTTCTTCCACGACGTAGTCCACGAGGTCGTGCACGTGCAGCACGTTGCCGCAGGCAAAGACGCCGGGCACGTTGGTCATCAGCATCGAGTCGACGTTTGGCCCGTTGGTCATCGCGTTCAATTCTATGCCCGCCGACTTTGACAGCTCGTTTTCCGGTACGAGCCCGACTGATAGCAGCACGGTGTCGCAGGGAATGGTAAAGGCTTTGTCGGGCTGTATGGCGCCGTTCTCTATAGGCGTAATCTCGACGCCCTCGACGCGATCCTTGCCTATGATGTTGGTGGTCAGGTGCGACAGGTACAGCGGTATGCCAAAGTCGTGCAGGCACTGGACGATGTTGCGCGTGAGGCCCGACGGGTACGGCAGTATTTCCACCACCGCGTGCACCTTGCAGCCTACCCAGCTCATCCGGCGGGCCATGATGAGCCCGATATCGCCGGAGCCCACGATAACGACGTCCTTGCCGGGCACGTAACCCTCAATGTTGACGAGGCGCTGCGCGAGGCCGGCCGTGTACACGCCCGCGGGCCTGTCCCCCGGTATGCGGATGTTGCCCCGGTTGCGCTCGCGGCAGCCCATGGCCAGGATGACGGATCGCGCCGTTATGCGCAGTATGCCGTACGAACCCGTGTAGCAGTACAGCGTCTTGAGTTCCGAGGCCGCGTCCAGGTCCATCACCGTGGCTCCGGTGAAGGTCCTGATATTGGTGCCCGCCAGCCGCTCTTCCACCTTCTCCGCGAACTCGGGCCCGGACAGCTCCTCGTTAAATTCTATGAGGCCGAAGCCGTTGTGGATGCACTGCGTGAGGATACCGCCCAGGTTCTCTTCGCGCTCGACTATGGCGCAGGAAAAACCCGCGGCGTCCAGCTCCAGCGCCGCCGCCATGCCAGCGGCTCCGCCGCCTATCACTACGGAATCGAAGTGTACTTCTGTCATAACGCGTCCTTGAGTACGCGGCTCTGGCCGCCGTTCTTGGTTATCTGGTCCCAGCTCAGCCCCGTTTCCCGCATGATTATCTTGATGATCTTGTACGTGCAGAAACCGCCCTGGCAGCGGCCCATCTGGGCGCGGGTAAAGTACTTGATGCCGTCGAGCGTCGTGTGCCCGGCGCGGATGGCCTGCACTATCTCCGCTTCGGATACCTTCTCGCAGCGGCAGATCATGTTGGCCCAGGCTGGGTCAGTTTTGGCCAGTTCGTCAACCTCGAACGGCGTCAGATCCTTGACGTGAGGGCGCTTCTCGATAAACGGGTCGTAGTCGGTTTTTTCTACCAGCTTGAGGCCCTGCCGCTTGAGTATGTCCTTGACGTACTCCCCGATAGCCGGGCTCGCCGTCAACCCCGGTGACTGTATTCCCGCCACCTGTATAAAGTTGGGCGCCTTGGCGCTGGCGTCTATGTAAAAATCGTCGCCCAGGGCCGGTCTCAACCCGGCGAAGCTCGTAATGACGTCGTACTCCGACACCGACGGCACCATCGCGCGCGCGGTGGACAGAATCTTTTCAAGCTGGTCCCGCGTGGTCGACAGGTCTTCCTTGTCTCCTATCGTCTCGGCAGTGGGGCCTATGAGCACCGTGCCCTCGACGGTTGGGATGACGAGCATGCCCTTGGATACGCTCGTAGGCACCGGGAATACCACGCGCTCGGTTTTAGCCTTGGTCAGCCTGTCCAGCAGGTAGTACTCGCCCTTGCGCGGCTTGATGGCAAATTCCTCGGCGCCAAAGATCCGGGACAGCTCGTCGGCGTACAAGCCGGCCGCGTTTACGACGTATCGCGCCTTCAATGAGCGCCCGTCCGCGGCTGCAACCACCCAGTCGTCACCGGACCGCTCCGCGGTTTCAACCAGGAAGTTTGTCAGCATCTCCACGCCGTTCTTCCTGGCGCTCTCCACGAGCGCGAATACGAAGCGGTACGGTTCGACTATGCCGCCGCTCGGCGCCCACAGGCCTCCCACGACGTCGGGGTTAAGCTTGGGTTCCAGCTCTAGCATGCGCTCGCGGGAGCACATCTCTATGCCTATGACGCCGTTGGCGACGCCCTGCGCGTACAGCTGCTCTATGGCGCGCATTTCGTCCTCGTGCAGCGCGACGACGACTATGCCGCAGCGCTTGAACGGAAAATCAAGCTCCTGACGCAGTCTGTCGAACATCATCGCGCCTTGCAGTTCCAGCCGACCTTTGAGCTGGTCCTTGTGGTCGTGGAACCCGCCATGGATGATGCCAGAATTGGCTTTGGACGTGCCGAAGGACACATCGGCTTCCTTGTCCACGAGCACGACGTCGAGTTCGTACGCGGACAGCCTGCGCGCAATGTTGGCGCCGCTTACCCCCGCGCCGACGATGCACACGTCGTACCGGCTGGATCCTGCTTTCACCTGGGCCCCCTTGGTCGATCTTGCGTATACGAAGCTCATTATAAATCCATGGAGCCAGACGACAAGAGCAGAATACACCAGCAAGCGCTTTTATAACCGCTTTTTAAACACTATGCTTACATTAGATGGCTTTTATTCACAGGAACATCATCAGAACCATCAGCGGATTACTCACCGAGCGTTCCATCGTACTGGTTGCGGGACCTCCGCGTTGCGGTAAATCGACCATGGCCAGGCAGGTCGCGGCCGGTTCGGCTTCCGGAGCCCTGCTCGTCGACGCCCGCTACCGGGAAGGCCGCGCCGTGGTAGCCGACCCCGGCGGCCAGTCGGCAGCCAGGCCGGTGATCCTGGACAACGCCGGCGCGGACGAGGCGGCCGCCCTTCTTTCGTGGGCGGCCCGTGAACGGGCGGCCCGTGAGCGAGTGGCTGAACGAAGCGGCGGGCGGCGGCCGAGGTTCGTACTGGTAGGCGGACCATTCCCCGACGCTGGCGGAGACGCGGCCGCGCTAACGGCTGGTCCCCTGAGCCTGTTCGAGGTGGGGCGCGCCTCGGTACGCTCGCTGTGGCTGCGGGGAGGCTATCCGGAAGCGTACGGAGCCGCCAGCGACGAGGCCGCGCTCAACTGGCTGGAAGGCTACGCCGCAGACCTGGCGCACGGCGCGCTGGCCGACTGGAGCCTGCCGCGAGAGCCACGGCTGATCACGGCGCTGCTGGAAGCCGCGGCGTCGACGACAGGCAGCGCCTTCAACGAAAACGCGATCGCG
>JAFGUM010000030.1 GCA_016938515.1 Spirochaetales bacterium
ATTTACGCATACGAGCCGGGCTCCGTGTTCAAGGTATACAGCATGGGCGCGCTTATGTCGCTCGGCGGCATTGACGAACAGTCATCTTTTTACTGCGATGGCGCGTACGAGCGAGAGACGGCGACCGAAGGTGATATCGTAATTAAGTGCCTGGGTCATCATGGTAGCGTAAACGTAACCAAAATTCTGGAATACTCGTGCAACGCCGGAGCTGCGTATGCTTCCGACACCGTGTCGTCTATCGACTTTTACGCGAGGATACGCGAGTTTGGCTTTGGAGAGCGTGCTGGCGCAGATTTAGCGGGAGAAAGCCCCGGTTTGATCCGCAGACCTGAAGAATGGTCGGCGCGGACAAAGCCGACGATAGCGATAGGACAGGAGCTCTTGGTTACAGCGCTGCAGATGGCGAGCGCTGGTACCGTACTGGCAAATGACGGCGTGCTGCTGAGGCCCAGAACCCTGGAGCGTATCGTAAGCGCGACTGGAACTACGATAGACGAGCCGCAACCTATCGCCGTACGACGGGTTATGGAGCAAACTGAGGCGCGGGCAATTCTTGACGCGATGGAAGCAGCGGTACTGGACACCGGTACGGGTAGGCGCGCGCGCATAGACGACCTGCGGATGTCTGTTAAAACAGGAACCGCGCAGATGATAGATCCGCGGACGCGTCGCTATTCCGAGACGGATTTTACCGCGAGTACTATGGCGCTGTTTCCCAGTGAATCGCCCGACTACATAGTCTACGCCGCCATTTTCAAGCCCAAGGGCTTGTCTACGTACGGAGGCAGAATCGCGGCTCCTCTCGTCAAGGATGCCGCCAACATCATAGCAGACCTCTACGGTGTTGCTCGCTCGGGAGCCGCGACGGTAGAACACAGCGGTGGTGTAAGGGTCAGCCCCCTCGCTCTTGCGGAAATTGGTGAAACCATGCCAGACCTCCGCGGAGCGCCAAAGCGTGCGCTGACGCCCCTGCTCGAACGCACGGACATTCTGGTGGAAATACTGGGCGATGGGTGGGTCGCTGAGCAGGAACCAGCCCCGGGAAGCCCCATAACGCCAGGTATGACCATTATCCTCAGGCTCAAATGAGCAGCCTAGCGCTTCCATACATAGTCAACATCAAATCGCTCAGGCATAGATCACCCCGCTTGGCCGAAATCATTGAAGCCGCTGTTCCCGCTGTACTCGATATTCAAGGTTCGAAAAGCGGAGAGCCGAGTGCCAGGATAGGCAACGCGTGGCTGCATTCACGCTACGATCCCGTTGGTGAAGCTCGTAATCTGGCGCGGGAAGCGATAGCCAGCGGAGCCGAGCTCATCCTGCTTCTGGGAATGGGATTTGGTTACTCGGCTCGGGCAGCCCTGGCCGAAGGCGTCAAGGTAACGGCTGTTGAAGTAGACGTGTCGCTACTCGCCGCATTGCTACGGGCTGTGCCGCTGAACGACGTGCTCGAGGACGAACGATTCACGCTGCTGCTATGCCCGGAAGGGCAGGGTTTGCTGGACTATCTGCAGGAGGTTTCTCCCCGCACCATCGCGGTTATGGAGAACCGGGCTACGTTGATGGCCTCCCCTGAAGCCGCGGCGGCATTGCGCGTACAGGCAGAACGGTACCGGCGAAAAGATGAAATAAACGCTGCGACGCTGAGGCGATTTGGACGGCTATGGGTGCGCAACCTGTCTAGGAATGTGCGTACAGCGGCTATATTTCCTGGCGTTGCCGCGTTGACTGGTGTCTTTAAGGACATGCCGGCTATCGTACTGGCGGCAGGGCCATCACTCGACGATCTGGAGGGGCTATTGCCCGCGCTGGCTGAGCGGGCTGTAGTCATCTGCGTTGACACCGCTCTCCGCAGCGCGCTACGGATGGGTGTGGAGCCAGACTTTGTCGTCGTGGTAGACCCGCAGTACTGGAACTACCGGCATCTCGATCGCTGCGTTTCACCACGGAGCATTCTGGTGACGGAGGCGGCAGTGTGGCCGGCTGTGTTGCGATTTAACACGCGCACCAAGGTTTTTTGCTCGTCTCTGTATCCGCTTGGCAGGTATGTAGAGGGTAAACGAGGTGAAATGCGAGGCGCGCTGGGTGCCGGGGGGTCTGTAGCGACGACAGCCTGGGATTTTGCCCGCTTGATAGGCTGCTCTCCGGTGTACATGGCGGGGCTTGACCTGGCATTTCCCGACGGCAAGACGCACGCCAAGGCTAGCTTGTTCGAGCAGCGTTCGCTCTGTGAGAGTACTAAGCTGCAACCCGCTTCTACGGCGTTGTTCAAGACGATGCTCGGTGGTAACCCGTTGCAGGCGATCGCCAACGATGGACAGATGGTTGCGAGCGACGAGCGTCTGTCGCTATACGCTTCGTGGTTTGAGCGTACTATCGCCTCTTGTCCCGCAACGCACACCTGCACTTTCTCTGTTCGTGGCCTCGCTATACCCGGCATACCATACGAGCCACCTGGCAGCCTGATGGATTGCCCGCCAATACGCGCTGAAGTGGAGCGCAGGCTAGCTACGGCGATGGATGCTGCCAGTGCTACCGACGATGCGCTCGCTTGCAAGCCAGAAGCTGAAGTGCAGACTATAGTAAACGAGTTGATTTCAGAGCTGAATCGCCTTGCTGTCCTGGCAGATGAAGCGGTTCGCCTGGCATCGGGCTGCGAGGGTGCGGCGGGTGACCACGACGTAGACGACATTCTCGCTCAGCTGTCTTCAATCGATGAGGAAGTTCTGGGGAGCGATGCGCGTGAGGTAATAGGATTTCTGTTCGCGTCAGCCGCGGAAGCGGTGGGTGGCCGCGCCAGATCGCTGGAAGAGAGCTTTGACCAGACTGCAAGGCTCTACCGCGCCGTTGCCGAGAGCGCGCGTTACCACGCTACGACGCTTGGG
>JAFGUM010000312.1 GCA_016938515.1 Spirochaetales bacterium
GGCGACTTCCTGTTCTCCGGCGACAAAGCCAAGACCGAACCGTTCCGCGCCATCAGCGGCTTTAGCGAAGGAGCGGGAGCCGCGACCACCGTAGGAGTAGCCTACATGGGTGGCATAGGAACACCGCAGGCGGAAATAGCCGAGGCGGCGTACCTGCCCATGAATCTGCCGGGTGATGAGGTGTTCTGGGCGGAGCGACAGAGAATCGCGTCGGCAACCGACGCTTCAACGTACCGTGTGATGGATGAGTCGAGCATCGTCATAGACGGGCACGAGATCAGCCTCCGGCCAGGCGATACCGTGCAGGCTATCATCTCGCGCATAAATGATTCCAGCGTGGCGGTAAAGGCATCGCTTGATCCAGCCAGGAACAGCCTCGTACTCGAAGCCACCGAAGCACACCGCGTACGGCTCGAAGACGGCGCCGGCGGCAGCGTTCTCGTCGATCTGGGCTTGCTCTCAGGCTCGGGCGTTCCCTCTGACTACGCGCCTACGGCGCGCGTATCGGGGGGCTCGCTCTTTGACACGGTGCTTTCGCTGCGTGATGCCCTGCAAAAAGGCGACTTCATAGACGTAGGCGGCCGGGTACTCGCCAGTCTCGACGCCGGTCTAGAAAACATGGGCAGGCGATTGGCTGAAGCTGGTGCCATGGTCGAGCGGCTCGACGCGGCGGCGTTGCGGCTCAACAGGGAAATACCGGACACGACGAAGCTGCTGGCAGCCGAAAAAGACCTGGATATGGCCCAGGCCATCACCGACTTCAAGATGATGGAATACGCGCACACGGCGACGCTGCAGATGGCGGGCAGGGTTTTACCCAAGACGCTCCTTGACTTCTTGCGTTGATTCGGGCAGATTGGTCGACGACATGAGGATACAGACGAAGATAATGGGCGAGCTCGACGTGGACGAGCGCCAGATCATAGATATTCCGGACGGGCTCATAGGCTTCAAGAAATTCACCTCGTACGCGCTGCTCGACGCGCCACAGAAGCCCTACTTTTACCTGCAATCCACCGAACTGGCCGAGCTCGGCTTTATCCTGCTCGACCCATTCCTGTTCAGGCCGGACTACTCAGTGGACGTTGCCGATGCTGCAATGGGTTCACTAGGGATCGCCGGGCCCGATGACGCCCTCGTACTGACGCTCGTTACCGTTCCGTCGGACGGTGGTCCGGTTACGGCAAACCTGATGGGCCCGCTGATCATCGGCCGCAAAGCCAGGCGCGGCGCGCAGATAATACTGTCTGATCCTCGCTGGCTCACCAAGCACGACGTAATGGCGGAACTGGCCGCTTCCAGGAAGTAGCGCGATGTTGATACTGTCGCGCAAGCTCAACGAGAAGGTGGTCATCGGCGATGGGGTTGTCGTCTCGATCATCGAAATTAGGGGTGACCAGGTAAAGCTGGGTATCGACGCCCCCAAAACAGTAAAAGTCTACAGGCAGGAAGTCTACGACGCGATCCAGGAAGAAAACCGCCTGGCCGCCGGCTCCGCCCTCGAGCTGCCCAACCTCGAACTGCCCAAAAACTGATCTGAAGGTCTGTTTGCCAGGCGCGCGTTGCAATTATTCAATGCCTACGTAATTAAAATCAATAGCGCTATCCAGGTAGTCCCCATCACCGTTTGGTAGGCACGGCTTCATAGCCATCGTATCCAGATAGGGATCTGACGCCGTAGGGCGACTTGCCGGATTGTGTAGTATACTATATTTAATATCCTTTCCTGGGAGAGGCCTGGTATGATACTCAACAGAATTTTCGTGGATCCACAGATAATGACGGGAAAACCGTGCATTAAAGGTACCCGGGTTACCGTTGGAGCAATAGTGGGGCAAATGGCTTCCGGAAGCTCAATCCAAGATATCCTTGCTGATTATCCATACCTGGAAAATGAAGATATTCTGCAGGCTCTACAATTTGCCGCATACAGGGTAGAGGAGCAGGAAGTAGCTCTCAGGGCATGAAACTTCTCATCGA
>JAFGUM010000313.1 GCA_016938515.1 Spirochaetales bacterium
AAAAAAAGGCCCGCTCGGGGTGGACCTTGTACCCCTCGCGGACCAGCACAAATCACGCGGCGATTCCGCGCTGCTACGTTCGCTTTCTACTTGAGCAGCTCCATGCCCTCGAACTTCCGGTACAGAGACAGCTCCTCGAACACTTCCTCGTGGCCAGCCACGCCGTTCACGATGACGTCCGCCAGGATCTTGCCGAGACCCGGGCCAATCATGAAGCCCTGCCCGCACATACCCACCGCCAGCAGCATGTTCGAGTACTCTTTGGGGTAACCCACGATGGGCAGGCCATCCGGGGTCATAGGATACGTGCCGCGCCAAGTTCGCCTAACCTTGAGGTTTTTGAGGCGGGGATACAGGTTGGTCATGCGCCGAGTTACCAGCGGCAGGAAGCTGGACGTCGAGTCGGTGTCCTTGCCCCAGATCTGCGGCTTTGGCGTAATGCAGAAGACCACCTGTCCGGTTACCGCCTGGTAGAAGTAGTAGTTGCTCGACTGATCGTCTGAGCGGATATCCACGAGCATCGGCTCCATGAACCTGGCCACGGGCTCGGTAACGCCGCCTTCGTGGCAGTCCGGATGCACGGGCAGGTCGAGGTCAAGCAGGTTGCCCAGCTCTGTCGCGTCAGCACCCGCGGCGTTTACCACGGTGCCCGCGGTATACTCGTCCTTGTCGGTACGAACAGAAATAACACGGCCGGCTGAAGCTTTCATCGCGGTAACGGTTTCGCCAAAGCGGAAGTCCACGCCCGCGTCCATGGCCAGCTTGTGAAAGGCGGTAGCCGTCATCAGGGGAGACGCGTACCCGTCCTCGGGGCTGTACGTGCCGCCGAGCAGCCCCTCCTGGTTGATTCCCGGGCACAGCTCGACAACACGGCCCGCGGAAATCCAGTCTATGTTCAATCCGGCGCTTTTCTGCGTCACGAGCAGCTCGCGGAACGCCTGCTCCCGCGTCTCGTCGTACGCGGCAAACAGGTAGCCGCCAGCTCGCCACTCTATGTCCATGCCCTTCTCTTCCTGGATGGACGAGACGATGCGAATGGACTCCTGGCATATCTTTATTTTGGCTGGGTCAGAGTGCGTGGCGCGTATGCCTCCGATAGCGGCTCGATTCTGCCCGCGCCCCCATGATGGATTTTTGTCCAGGATTACCGTAGAAAGACCGCGCTCTGCGCAGTACAGCGCGAGAGGCACGCCCACGGAGCCAGCGCCGATTATGAGTACGTCGCAGGTTTTCATGCCCGGCCTCCGTTGGTGTCTGAATCAGCTATGAAGCCCGACATCTCACCCATCGGCGCTTCCAGCAGCAACGGACGCAACGTGCCGTCCGTTACCGTGGCCGGATCCACCCCGGCCTTGCGGAATACCTGGGACAGGAGCGGCGTGCAGGTCTTGGCGCCGCACGCCCCCATGCCAACTCGTATTGTCTTGAGCTGATTGATGTCCCTGACGTTGTTCTGCTTTATAAACTCGACTATCCGGCCCACGCTTACGCGCTCGCAGCGGCAGACAATGGCGTCGTCCGGGAGGTACTCGTAGCGGGCTTCGGGTAACGGCTTGGTGGCGCTCTCATCCTGGACGCGGATGCCTATGACGCGGGAAGCGTTCTTGAAGCTTACCCGCACGCTGAGCACCCAGGTGCGATAGTGCTTGTTGTACACCTTGCGGATAAGCTCGGCGTCCTCTACGAAGGCTCCGTACTGGTCGAGCACCGCTACCTTTCTACCGGGTTCCCAGCTCGTGGCGTCAAACTCGAACGGCAGCTTTACCTCAGCCCAGTTCTGGTCAATCTGCTTGATAAGCGAAATGGCCAGACCCGGGCACGCGGCGACGCAGGCCGAACAGCCTTTGCACTCGGGACCAACGTAGTACGGCAGATCAAGGAGCGAGTCCTTGATCGGGCGCAGCTTGATGGAATGCGTCGGGCAGACGGTCGTACACGGGTTGCACGGTATTTCTTCGTCGCAGAAGAATACCGGCTGCCAGGTAGCCCCCGGCTGCACCGGTTCGCGCGGTATCACGTCTCCCGGGCGGCTCTTGAGCACTTCGCGCTTGTCGAGCCACGCCTGGTCAATCTCGACCTTGCGCCCCATTATTTTGGCGAGCGACAACGCCGCGATGCGGCCACCGAACATGGCGCTCGACGCTTCGGCGATTTCTTCGGCGTCGCCGGCCTTTACCGCGGTAAAGCCGAACGACAGGGCCTGCCGGTAGAGTTCGTCGCAGGGGGACAGACCCGCGGCCACGAGCACGGTATCCACCTCGTAGGTCTGGGCGGTGTCGAGCAGCGGCTTGTAGTCCTTGTCCACCTTGGCGATGGTAATGCGTTCAACTTTGCCATCACCCTCCACCGACACGACGGTGGTACCCAGGTGGATGGGTACGCCCATGCGCACTATTTTGTCGGCGTGCACCTTGTACCCGTTAATCTTGGGCAGTATCTCGCAGATGCCCGCCACACCGATACCGGCCTGCAGCGCGTGGTACGAGCCGATGAGCCCCACGTTGCCAGAACCGATGACAAAGACCTTGGCAGCCGCCTTTACCAGGTCGCGGTTAACGAGGGTCTGGAAGGCGCCGGCGCCGTACACGCCAGGCAGGTCGTTGCCAGGGAAAATTATCGAGCGCTCGCGGGCTCCGGCCGCCACGACCAGAGCCTGGAAGTCAACGAGCATGTAGCTGTCGTAGTTTACGTACACGCCCGCTTTGCGATCCTTGTACACTGCCATAACAGGCGAGTTGGCCAGAACGCGCACGTTTGGAAAAGATCGAACCTTTTCTTCCAGTATTTTGGCTATCTCGTAGCCGCGGGTGCCGGCGTAGCAGTCTTCTTCTGAGCCAAAGAATTTGTGCGTCTGCAACACCAGCTTGCCGCCAAGATCAACCTTGTCGTCCGCTACAACAACGTCGAAACCGCGCTCTGCCAGCTCTGCCGCCGCTGACAAGCCCGACGGCCCGCCGCCTATTACCAGCACTTCTGTCTTGATGGTGTCGATGCGATTGGGTATATCCACGCCATCGTCCTCGATCAGAACGGGCAGGCCGTGAACGGTGCGAACGTCCATGCCAGCAACCAGGCCGGTTACGCAGGACTTGCGCACGACCCCGTCTACGAGAACCGAACACTGCGAGCACTGCCCGTTGGCGCAAAAAATGCCTTGAGGCGCGTCGCCGACCGGGTGTTCAGAGAAGCGTTTGACGCCGTTGGCAAACAGGGCCGAGCTCAATGCTTCGCCCTTGTAGCCCGTCATGGGCTCTCCGTCAAACGTAAATGGTACCGATACGCGGTTTTCAGGCGTGTCGACTACAGGATGGGTAGTAATTCTGTTCATGTGTGTGTCTCCGATGCGCTTTCATGGAACCATGACACTTTGAAACTGTCAACCTGAAATGCGATTTTAATTTATGAAATGATATTCCACGGTATGGAATCGCGGCTCGTATCGCGCCGCCGGTGCTAGGCAGAGTTGAGGATGGTCTTTATGAAGGTTACAAGAACCTGCAACGCGTTCTCGTTGGCGCCGCCCTCGGGGATTATTATATCGGCGTAGCGTTTGGTAGGCTCTATGAACTGGTAATGACCGGGTCGCACGACGTTGAGGTACTGGTCAATTACCGAGTCCACCGTACGGCCACGTTCTTTGATGTCGCGGGACAGTCTGCGTATAAAGCGTATGTCGTCGGGCGTGTCAACGAATATTTTGAGGTCTATGAGGTCTCGCACCTGCTCGTTGGTAAACACCATGATTCCTTCAAAAATAACGAGCTTGCGGGGCGTTACGTTGATTACTTCCTCAGCACGACGGTGGTGCACAAAGTCATAGGTGGGCATCTCCACCGTTTCCATGCGCTTTAGTTTTGACAAGTGGTCTATGAGCAACTCGTTGTCGAAGGCTTCCGGATGATCGAAGTTGAACGCGGTGATGTTGGAATTAGATATGTACTCCGCGGATTTGTAGTAATTATCCTGGGGAATGAACACGAAATCGGGTACGAGTTCTGATATCTTGCGTACGATTGTCGTCTTGCCCGAACCAGACCCGCCGCAGATGCCTATGAGTTTTGCGCCAGCCATGCGTTGAGGATAGCACGGTACGGTGCGTACGGTAAACCTGCAGAATCTTCCACAACCGATTATACTATAATTGACGATGGAGGTGACTAGCATGGGTTTTTTCAAGCCGTTCGCCCTGGAGCGTTTTTTCGCGAAGCACGAGTTCAGCGCCAAATATCTGCTCTGCTCCTCGGACTGCGAGTCGATGCCGATCAGGGAGCTGCTGGCGATGGAAGAGGGCTCGGATGAAAAGCTGCTCGACTTGCGGCTCGGCTATACCGAAACCAGGGGAGCGCCAAGCCTGCGGGAGGCCATAGCGTCGCACTACGCGGGGCTTGATCCTGACTCCGTCTTTGTTCACGCCGGAGCCGAAGAGGCTATACTCAACCTGTGCCTGGCGCTACTGGAACCCGATGACAGGGTAATCGTAACGTACCCTGGATACCAGTCTCTTGAGGAGATACCACGGTCTCTCGGCTGTGAAACAGTGCGCTGGGAGCTCAGGGAAACGCCGGCAAGGAATGGAAACGCGCGCAGGTGGTTTTTGGACCCCGATGAACTGCCCGTCCTGTCGGGAGGCAAGGCCAAGATCATTATAATGAACGCGCCGCACAACCCCACGGGAGCCCTGCCCACCCGAGCTGAATTCGAAGCCATCATTTCGTACGCGCGCCGAACCGGCGCCATCCTGTTCGTAGACGAAGTGTACCGCCGGCTCGAGCACTCGCACGAAGCACGCCTGCCATCGGTGTGTGAACTGTACGAACATGGCGTCGCGCTCGACGTACTCAGCAAGCACTCGGGCCTCGCCGGCTTGCGCGTAGGCTGGCTGGCCTCGAGGCGGACAGACATTCTGGACGCTGTCGCTGTCGTCAAGGACTACAACTCGATATGCACGTCCGCCCCGAGCGAAGCTCTCGCCGAAATAGCGGTACGGAATCTTGAAGCCATCGCGGCCAGAAACCGCACCATCGTGGCGGGCAACCTCGCGCTGCTGGATTCATTCTTCGAGCGGCACCCTGATTTTGCGCTCTGGACTCGCCCTGAGGCTGGATCCATAGCATTTCCACGCCTTGCTGGCGGGGGCGACGCCGAGGCTCTGGCGGAGCGGCTGGTAGCGGAAGCGGGCGTGCTACTGCTGCCCGGCGCCTACTACGACTACGCTTCTTCTTTCTTCAGGGTGGGTTTTGGCAGGGCTACTATGCCTGAAGCCCTCGAAAAGCTTGAAAGCTGGCTGGAAGACTGAAAGAGCGCTGAAATCTCCGCCGACGAGCGGCGCAATTCCTCTACCAAGTCTAGCCGTACAGGAGCGACGTCCTGTGCGCGGAGGAGGTACGACGCTCCCAGCGTGGCGGCGCAGCGGTCGCTCCCCACGGCTATGGGCACCGACACCACGTACACGCCGCGCGCGCAGTGCAGCTCGCCAAACGAATACGCTTCTCGGAGAAGTTCCGCCTTCACCTCCGGGAACAGCCCGGTCTCGCGTTGCAGGTAGGCCATGAGCAAGCGCCCCGACGGGGTCTTGAGCGCGGGATACAGCCCCGGACGCACGCCAACGCGTATATCCCCGGTACCCTCGATTTCGTACACTATATGCAGCTTGTCCTGCAACAGTAGCCCGAGGTGTACCGACGCC
>JAFGUM010000314.1 GCA_016938515.1 Spirochaetales bacterium
ATTCCGTACCGAACATCGTGGATGGTTAAAAGGGAGGCATATGAACGCGTATATCCGTGAGGTCCTTGATGGTCTCAAGGCTCGTGCTCCATGGGAGACCGAATTCCTGCAGGCGGCCGAGGAAGTCCTCGAGTCGATAGCGCCACTCATCGAGAAAGACCCGAAGTACAAGGCCCAGAGGATTCTCGAGCGTATCGTTGAACCGGAGCGCACCGTCATGTTCAGGGTGCCCTGGATGAACGACAAGGGTGAGTTCATAGTCAATCGCGGGTATCGAGTGCAGTTCAACAGCGCGATCGGCCCGTACAAGGGCGGTATCCGCTTCCACCCGAAGGTAACACTGTCTACGCTCAAGTTTCTCGGCTTTGAGCAAACGTTCAAAAACAGCCTTACCGGTCTTCCCATGGGCGGCGGCAAGGGTGGCTCCGATTTTGATCCCAACGGCAAGAGTGACAACGAGATCATGCGCTTCTGCCAGAGCTTCGTAAACGAGCTGTTCCGCCACATCGGCCCCGATACAGACGTGCCCGCTGGCGATATCGGCGTTGGTGGACGCGAAGTGGGCTTTATGTTTGGCCAGTACAAGCGTCTGCGCAATGAGTTCACCGGTGTGTACACGGGCAAGGGCCTGTCCTTTGGCGGCTCGCTGATTCGGCCCGAAGCCACCGGCTTTGGCGCTGTATACTTTGCCGAAGAAATGTTCAAGCTCAAAAATGAGACCCTGGCCGGCAAGACGGTATCGCTATCTGGCTTCGGCAACGTCGCCTGGGGCGCCTGCATCAAGGCGAGCGAACTGGGTGCCAAGGTTCTTACCATCTCCGGTCCTGACGGCTACGTCTACGATCCCGATGGAATTTCAACCCCCGAGAAACACAAGTACATGGAAGAGATGCTCGTCATCGACCGCAACCGGGTGGAGAGCTACGTAAAGAAGTATCCAAACGCCAAGTTCTTCGCAGGCAAGCGTCCCTGGGAGCAGAAGGTAGACATCGCGATGCCCTGCGCCATCCAGAACGAGCTGTCAGGTGATGACGCGCACATGCTCGTAAAGAACGGCGTACAGGCGGTGGTAGAAGTATCCAACATGGGATGCACGCCGGAAGCCTGGAAGCTGTTTATAGAGAAGAAGATACCCTTTGCTCCCGGCAAGGCTGCCAACGCCGGCGGCGTAGCCACGTCTGGCCTGGAAATGAGCCAGAACTCGATGCGCCTCGCCTGGTCCGCGGAGGAAGTAGACAAGCGGCTCCACGACATCATGATCAACATCCACCGCACGTGCGTAGACACCGCCAAGTTGTTTGGCGATGAAGGCAACTACGTCGCGGGTGCCAACATCGCCGGCTTCAAAAAGGTCGCCGATGCGATGATCGCCCAGGGACTCGTGTAACAGCGTTTTTTCTGGCGAACAAAAAAGGAGAACGGCCCGCTGTCAACGCGACGGCGGGTCGTTTGTTTTGCGGAGCGCGCGGCTTTTATGTCTCAGGCGCTGAACAGCGCGTTGAATAGTTCTCTTGTTACGGTTGGCGAGCTTTCCGCGGGGCATTCGAAGGCCAGCGCGTCAGCATCTTCCAGGGGCACCGCCGTTGCGCCGCAGCGTTGCGCCGCTTCCATGGCTCCTGTGGATACCGCTGCCGCCCTGCCGGCCCCGCAGACGACCGTTACCCTGGCACGATCGCCCGCAACACTGGACGCGATGCCCAGCACCGCCGGCGCGTTATCGGGTAGCGGCTCGGCGCTGATGATGGTGCCGTTTCCGTCGTCGAAGGTCGAGCGCACGCGGATGGTCACGTTGAAGCGCTCACCTAGCAGCGCCGAGCGGTCGTGCAATACGCGCGCGCCGTGCGAAGCCAGGCGGTACATCGAGCGGTAGTCAAGCCGAGCCATGTACGGCGCTTCTGGAACGACGCGAGGGTCGGCGACGGCGACGCCGGGGACGTCGGTAAATATGTCAACGTAGTCGGCACCCGTCCACGCCCCGATGGCAACAGCGCTGGTGTCAGACCCGCCGCGGCCTATCGTGACGATGGTGCCATCGGGAGAGACCGCCTGAAAACCGGTGACGACCGGAATTACTCCTGCTGCAAGCAGCGCCTTGATCTTGGCGGGGTCTAGCTCGACGATGTCCGCGTCGCCGTAGGGTCCGGACGCGCGTATTCCCGCCGTGTACGCGGTGAGCGGTTCCGCGGGACAGCCCCTGGCGTCGAGCAGCGCGGCGATTAGACACGCCGAGATGGTCTCGCCGCACGAAGCGATGAGGTCACGCGCCAGATTCGGGGCGTGCGCGGTCGGCTCCGTGACTGAGCTCGCGTCAAGCAGGCCGAGCAGCGTGTCGGTCGCGTACGGCGCTCCTCGTCGTCCCATCGCCGAGACGACGACTATGACGTCATCGC
>JAFGUM010000031.1 GCA_016938515.1 Spirochaetales bacterium
AAAGCCCCGCTTCAAGCTGCTTGACGGTGATCGCTTTGTTCCCGATCTGTTCAACGACGAGGTCATGGTCGTGGTTGATACACCCAAAGGCCTCGTCGCGCTGCTCGGCTGCTCGCACCCCGGCATGCGTACGATGCTCGACGCCGTCAAGACCAGATTCAATAAACCCATATACGCGGTACTCGGCGGCACCCACCTTGTCGAAGCCACAGAAGAAGGCATGGCCGCTTCAATCGAGTACCTTAAAAACAGCGATATAGGCGCGATAGGCGTTTCCCACTGCACCGGTCCTGATGCGATGCGCGTTCTCGATGCTTCTGAACGACGGTATTTCCACAACCGTACGGGAAGCTCTCTGGTTATAGCTTGATTTATAGTGGTTCCAGGGCCGGCGTCATCAGGCGCGGGCTTAAGTTTTTCTGCATAAGGAGCAGTAGTATGAAGAAGAGCACAGTAGTAGCGGGCCTTCTCGCGATGGCATTCATCGCTCTGGCCCTGGCTGGGTGCGCCCCCGCCAAGACCGCCGATGCCGCAGCGCCCGCAGCCGCGGTTGAGAAGATCGTCTGGAAGTCGTCCGGACACGGCCCGGCTTCCGACCCGTCGCAGATCTACCACGACATGGTCTGCAACGCCATCACCGAAGCTTCAGGCGGCCGCCTTGAAGTGAAGCCCTTCGTGGGTGGCTCTATAGTACCGGCGTACAAGGAAGTTGACGCGATTCACGAGAATGTACTGCAGATGGGCTATAGCTGCCCGATGTACAACCTCGACAAGTGGCCGGCCGCTGGTCTTATCAGCTCCCGCCCCGGCGCCCTTCCTGGCGAAGCGCTCCGCTCGTGGTTCAACTTTGGTGGCGGCGCAGACCTCATGAACAAGATGATGGAAGGCTACAACGTCATGACCTTCCCCGGTGCCCTGTCCCCCCTCCCCGAAGAAGTGTTCTTCCACTCCAAGAAAGAACTCAAGACCCTCGCGGACATCAAGGGCCTCAAGGCCAGGTGCATGGGTGACGGTGGAGAGATCCTCGCCCGCATGGGTGCGGCTACTGTTATCATCCCCGGTGGGGAAGTATACGAAGCCATGCAGCGCGGCACGATCGACGCCATGGAGTATTCAACCCTCGCTTCCAACTGGAACATGCACTTCAACGAAATCGCAGACTACGTGTACCTGTCACCAACCCGCGCCCCGAGCGATCCGCAGGTGTTCTTTGTAAACAAGGACGCCTTCAACGCGCTTCCTGCTGATCTTCAGGCCATCGTAAAGAACGTAGTCTCCAACTACACCCAGCTGCAGCACGAGTACCTCGTCGCCGAATCCATCAAGGCTCTCGAGAGCTTCAAGAAAGCCGGCAACAAGGTTCTCAAGGTACCCAAGGAAATCGATGACGCGCTTATTGCTGAAGCCGACAAGTTCTATACCGAGAAGTCAGCCAGCGAGAAGCCAATCTTCGCCGAGATCTACAACTCCATGAAAGCCTTTGGCGTCGCCTACAACTCGATGAAATAACCTGTCTACAGAGGAGCGGAGCATGACCATCATCAGATGGATCTTGAAGTTCATAGACTCGTTGAGCGAGGCCGCGGGCTCCATTGGTAAATGGTTCGCTCTGGTCCTCGTGGCGGCGGGTACGTACGAGACAATCTCCAGGCACTTTTTTGGCTCGCCAACCATCTGGGCGTACGATACGCTCAGCATGGCTGGCGGCATACTGTACTTGCTTGGCGCCTCGTTCGATTACAAGCACAACGCCCATACCCGTGTAGACATAATCTACAGCCACTTAAAACCACGGGTGCGCGTTCTCATCGACATCATCGCCTCTCTGGTTCTGTTCTTCCCGCTGATGACGGTTCTGCTCTGGTTCTCGTTTACGTGGACCGTCAAGGCGTGGAAGATAGGCGAGGTGATGTTTACCAGCTTCTGGTATCCACCGGCAGGTCCGTACCGAACGGTGTTTACCATCGGCCTCTTGTTACTGGTACTACAGGGCGTTGCCCAGTTCATCCGCGATATCCATTTCCTGGTGAGGGGTACTACAATTGATCAACCTTAGCCCTGAAATAATCGCCATAGTGATGCTGGGCGGGGTATTCGTGCTGGTGCTCACCGGCTTCCCCATCGCCTTCGTCATAGGCAGCGTGTCGTTTATCGTAGGCATTCTGGTATTTGGGCCAACGACGACATTCCACATCCTGTTCTCCAGGTTCTACGACCTGTCGCTCAATTATCCGTACCTGGCGGTGCCGTTGTTCACGTTCATGGGCGTGATACTGCAGCATTCGGGTATTACGAACGAGCTGTACGAGAGCCTGTATGACGCGCTCGGTCGTCTTCGTGGCGGCCTGGCCATAGTCACCATCATCTTTGGCACCATACTGGCAGCCTGCCTCGGCGTCATCGCCGCGTCGGTAACCATCCTTACGCTCATGGCCCTGAGCCCGATGCTCAAGCGCGGCTATGACAAGGGTATAGCTGCTGGGTCCATAGTCGCGGCGGGCACTCTGGGCATACTTATACCGCCGAGCATCATGCTCATCGTGTACGCACCACAAGCTGGTCTGTCCATCGGGCAGATGTTCATGGGCGCTATTGGCCCCGGCCTGCTTCTGTCCTTTCTCTACATCGGGTACGTGGCGATACGCTGCGCCATAAACCCCAAGCTCGGGCCGCCGATTCCAAAAGAGCAGATGACACCCATTACACTGGCCAAGATAGGTCGACTCCTCAAGTCGATGCTGCCGCCAGTGCTGCTTATTGCGGCCGTACTGGGTACCATCTTTGCCGGCATAGCGCCACCGACGGAAGCGGCAGCTGTTGGTTCGTTTGTATCCATACTCCTTGCCGTTGCGTACAAGAAGTTCAGCTTCAAAATGCTCAAGGAAGCCGCGATGGAAACGCTCAAGGTAAGCGCCTTTGTCGTAATGATAGCGGCAATGTCCTACGCCTTCGTGGGCATTTTCATGAACGCCGGAGCTGGCGACGTCGTGGCCGAAATGATACTGGCGGTGCCAGGCGGCAAGTGGGCTTCGTTCGCGGTGGTCATGCTCATCGTGTTTGCCCTCGGCATGTTCATAGAATGGATAGGCATCGTGTTTATCGTGGTGCCGATATTCTCCATCATCTTTGCCAAGCTCGGCTTTGACCCGTTGTGGGCTGGCATGATGGTGGTCGTGAACCTGCAGATGGCGTTTATGACGCCGCCTATGGCCATGTCCATCTTTGTTCTCAAGGGTACGGCGCCAAAGGAACTGGGCCTTACCATGGGAGACATCATCCGTGGCGTCTTGCCGTTTGTAGGCATAGTAGGCGTGGTGCTGGTGCTGATGGTGATTTTCCCCGAAATCATCACCTGGCTACCCGGCCTCATGTTCAAGAGCGTCAGGTAGGAACCAAAACCGGTTGTATACCAAGGCGGGCTTTGCGAAAGCAGAGTCCGCTTTTTTACAGCTCATCCAGTTCCACGACTTCTTCCGCGTCTTCTGTCACTGAATCTAGAGGTTCGTACGTCCCCATAGCCGAAGGAGCCGCGAGGTTCTCTACCGCGAGCGTGCGCAGTATTTCTGCCACTCCCTCTTCTTCTTTTTTGCTGCCTGCATCAATCGAGCAACCAACACGATATCCGTCAACGTCGGCTTCTACTCGTCTGACGGTCGCGTGTATGCGAATCTTGCGTTCTCCTTCCGCGCTAATCGGCAAGGCGATATCCAGCTCCAACGTACTGGATACCTCCACGCTGCGATGCGTTAAGAGCTGTAGCCCGGACCGGGACAGATCTCCCAGGTAGCCGAGCGGTGATCCATCCTGGCTGTACACATCAAGGTTGTACAGCAGTTCTTCTCGCTTTTCCTTGCGGCTATGAGAGCGCGCTATCGCCTCTGGATTGACCAGATATTTTCTGAGCACCCGGTTGCGCTCCGCCCCGCCAGCTTTAAGGTAGCTGGCTAGCTGTGCCAGTACGCGGGCGGCACGCTTTGAATCCATTGCCGTTTTTTCTGCGTCCGTAGACGCGGCAACGATTTCATCGTACTCACTGGCGCGCCTGGCGTAATCATCAAGGAATTTAGACAATGTTATAGCGGCAGCCCTTGAAGATGCCGCGCTGGCTGCCGTTCCTTCTATCTGGTCAGAAAAAACGGTGTCAAAACTGGAAAGCCGCTGTTCTATATCACGCACGAGTTGGCCTATGCCGTCAAATGCCGCGCGTGTTCTATCAAGCGACCCGCCAAGCTTTGCCGCGGAGCCCGATACCCGTTCTACGAGAGAGGCAGAGTCGTCAATACCAACCTTTACCGATCGCAACACAGCCTCGATGTCCTCAAGAGAACGCTTGCTGGAAGCAGACAGCGTTCGTACTTCCTGAGCAATTACCGCAAAACCTGCGCCACGAGTGCCCGCCCTGGCGGCTTCTATTGATGCGTTTGTAGCCAGGATATGCGTTCTTTCCACGATGTCGCTGATGACAGCAAGGCTCGTCTCTATGCGCGCCGCCTCTTCGGATTCCTTCTTTGCCGTGTCGTTGAGCTTTCGAAGATCGGCTTCAAGCTCGTCCGCGGCTTTGCCTGTTTGCGATACTTCCTGTTCACCCTTGTCGGCTTCCCGAGCCGCCTCTACGCTTGTACGCAGTATTAGCGACAAGTTATCTCTCGTAACGCGGGCACGCTGTTCCAGCGTATCGGCGAGCTCGGCATTCTTGTCTGCCGCCACCTTTTGTGAGCCCAGTTCTGCGTTGGTTTCTGCAAGAATCTCGAAAAACCCCGCCGTCTTCTGCCGTAACGACACGAGAGTATCAGACTGCCGTGCCGCCTCCTCAGACAGATTGTGCGCGGAGAAGTGTATGTCTGAAGAAAACATATCAAATTTTTTGGCCGAACGCTGCAACGACGCTATGTCGTCGTGGATACACCCATAGGCTCTATCGAGCCTGGCCAGCACGTCATTGCCATCCTGTGCTTCGTCGTAATGAAACAGAGCAGCCAGATCTATGTATGCCAGCGTATCCGATGACAGCTCCCCCAGCCGTGATTCCAGTTCTCGCCGTTCAGCTCTGCTACTTGTAAACGACAAACCGGCCAACAGCGTTGCCGCGGATGCACATATCGCTATAGCCAGTACCGGCGCAGGCCCGTCAACCATGTTAACCAGCATGGCAATGGAGAAGCTCACCGCGAGCGCGGAAAGGATCATGGCACTGGCCGTACTGGCAACGTTGTTTGCATGGTGTTTCATACAGACCAAGTGTAAGGCGTCGAACCTCAAGGCGCAATTCAATAATCGAAAATGACGGTGCGTTTGCCTGGCAATCAGAAACCCTGTAAATTATACGTATGCGCTATGCCTCGTACGTCATGGATGGCTTTGATCCGGCAGAACATCTGGCAACTGAATCTATTCTACTACTCGAGTCAACGGATGAGGCGATAGTAATATTCTATAGAAACTCTCCTTCTATAATAGTGGGCAGAAACCAGAATCCGTGGGCGGAGATAGCTCCCGGCACCATTGAACCCGTGTACAGAAGAGTATCAGGTGGCGGAACGGTATACCACGACGAAGGCAATCTAAACTGGGCTTTTATCGTGCCACGACAGGCCCACGACCAGTTTCAGGAACTTGCGATGATAGCTCGTGGAGTTTCTGACTTAGGCGTCAACGTCAGAGCCGACAACCGAGGGGGCTTGTACTGCGAGTACGAAAACGGAAGCGGACGCGGTCTTGTCAAGGTATCCGGCACGGCCAGGCGCGTTGGCAGTACCATGGTGCTTCACCACGGTACGCTCCTCGTGAACGCCGATCTTGACCGCATGCGTTCCTGCCTCGGCGGCTTGCCTACCAGTGCAGACGCGGGGGTTCCGTCGGTTCCTGCTACACCGGCAAACCTGGCAGATCTGGTACCGGGCGTTTGCGTAGCCGATTTCGTAGCAGCGCTGTCTACGGCAATCTCAGGCGGTCCGCCCAGAGCCTTGCCGCCAGAGTTTGTCGACGCTGAGCTGGTACGACAGGAGACTCGCCGACTGTCGTCTACGCAGTGGCGATACGGCACTACACCACCCTTCCGGCTACGTCTTGCATCAAAAGACCTCGCCGCGATATTCTCCGTCAGCGCGGGTATAGTCGAAGATATATCGTTCGAGCCAGCAAATATAAGCGCGAAACCCCCGCAGTCGACTGCGGCACGGCTACGCCGTCTTGTGGGCAAACCTTTTCCCGTCGATGCCGGCAAGGGTATCGAGTATCTGCTTATGACACTAGATGACACGCGTACTGATAGTACTGTACGAGCACCGCTGATGCGGTAGAGCGCAACAAGGAGCGAATGCATGACTCAACGGAACTTCGATCTAGTTGTACTGGGGGCTGGACCAGGTGGATACGTCGCGGCTATACGTGCGGCGCAGCTAGGCCTGTCCGTCGCCGTGATAGAAAAAGATTCACCGGGAGGGGTATGCCTCAATATTGGCTGCATCCCGTCAAAAGCGCTCATACACCAAGCTACGCTATTCCACGACGGGGCGGCAATGCTCAAAAAAGCCGGGGCTACGATAGACACCGCTGGTTTTGACTACTCCGTCGTCTGGAAGGCGTCACGCCTCGCGGCCAGCAGATTGTCAAAAGGCGTGCAGTATCTGCTCAAGAAGAACGGTATAGAGTACATCTCCGGTACCGGAACCCTCATCGGGTCACGAACCATTTCTGTAGCCGGCTCAACGGGTACGGATGAGGTTTCCGGCAAGGCTGTCATCATAGCCACCGGTTCAAGGCCACGATCACTTCCTGGCTTTGAAATAGACGAGGCCCGGATACAGTCGTCTACCGGCCTCCTCCTGTCAGAATCTCTTCCGCGCAGCATCGTCGTGCTAGGCGCGGGGGCTATTGGCCTGGAGTTCGCGTACGTACTCTCGTCCTTCGGCGTTTCAGTTACGGTCGTCGAGATAGCAGACCAGGTTTTGCCGCTGGAGGACGCAGAATCCGCGGCCATAGTCCAGAAAGCCCTCGTAGCGAGGGGTGTTACCTTCCATACGTCGGCACGAGCTGAACGGGCAGATGTTTCAGCCGAAGACGTAACGGTATCGTTGACGCTGAAAGATGGCTCCACGGCTACCGTAGTGGCAGACAGGCTTCTCGTTTCGGTGGGCAGAGCTCCCAACACTGAAGGCCTGGGCCTTGAGGCTATTGGCGTGACTATGGATAGGGCTTTTGTCAAAACGGGTGACTACTACGAAACATCCGCGGCTGGCGTATACGCGATAGGCGATATTACCGGGCAGGCCCAGCTTGCCCACGTCGCTTCCAAGGCTGGGGAAATAGCTGCGGAGCACATCGCCCACGTGTTGCGCGGCAGTTCCGAGGCTGCTGAGTCACGCGTGCGCGCTGAGCTCATACCAAGCGCTGTATACTGCGAACCCGAGCTTGCCTCATTCGGCCTTTCAGAAAAAAAGGCCGCGGAGAAAGAGATAGAATACGCGGTGGCCAGATTCCCGTACCGTGGCATAGGCAAAGCGGTGGCTATCGAGGCTCCGGAGGGACAGGTAAAAGTGCTCTACCAGCCCGCGACACAAGCCATACTGGGCGCTTCCATCGTTGGCGCTGGAGCTACTGATACTGTACACGAGCTGCTGCTCGCGGCGCGCGCTGAATTGACGCTCGAGGAGGTAGCCGACACCGTGCACGCCCACCCGACCCTGTCAGAAGGCGTCATGGAGGCGTGCAAGGCGGGGCTGGGAAAAGCCATTCACGTGTAGTGTACACGTCGGCCGTACTACGGGCCTACCGGTTCCATAATCTGCTCCTCGATGGATTTTCCCGAAGGCACCATAGGTAGAACGTGCTCGTCTATGTCTATCCGGCAGTCTATCAGCGCGGGGGCACGTAAGGATAACGCTGCCTGCAGCGCGTCTCTGAACGACAATTCATCGCTGGCACGCCACGCCCGAATGCCGTAAGCGTCAGCAAGCTTTACAAAATCGGGCGGCCTGTCCAGGGTCGTTGCCGCGTATGAAGCGTCGTAGAACATGGTTTGCCACTGCCGTACCATGCCAAGGGTGCCGTTGTTGAAAATGACGATGAGTAGCGGTAGGCCATAGTACGCTATGGTGGACAGCTCCATTCCATTCATCCTGAAGCTGCCATCACCCGCCAGGTTGACCACGCGCCTGTCTGCGAACGCTACCTGGGCACCAATGGCAGCGCCGGTGCCAAATCCCATCGTTCCAAGCCCGCCAGAGGTAAGAAAGCTGCGCGGCTTGGTAAACGGGTAAAACTGGGCTGCCCACATCTGGTGCTGGCCCACCTCCGTAGTAACAATAGCGTCATCACCCAGCTGCGCGTGAATTTCTTCTATTACAAAGCGCGGATGCAGAGCCGTGTTCCTGTGGTGCGACGATGGCCGTATTTTCTTCCATGCCTCGATATCGCCGTTCCATTCAGATGACTCGCGGGCGTTGACCATTGGCAGCAACCTGGCAAGAATCTCTTTGACGTTACCCCGCAGGGAGTGGTAGGTCTTGATGTTCTTGTTTATCTCGGCAGGGTCAATGTCAATGTGCAGTACCTGCGCATGCCTGGCGAAGCCGGACGCGTTGCTTATGACACGATCAGAAAATCGTACGCCGAGGGCGACGATCAGGTCTGCCTTGCTTGCGGCGGTATTCGATGCCTTGGTGCCGTGCATGCCTATGAGCCCGGTACACAGCGGGTGCCGGGAAGGCAGGGCTCCGTGTCCCATCAGGCTCAACGCCACCGGCGCGAGCAGCTTCTCGGATAGATCCCGCAGCTGCTCAGACGCACCCGATCCCACGATGCCACCACCCGCGAATATGAGCGGCCGCTTGGCTTCGTTGAGCAGGCGCGCGGCAATTTCCAGCTGTTCTACCTGTAGTTCCGGTAACCATTTTGCCTCTATTGAACGCCTGAAGGTCTCGAGCTCAGCGGGATCCTGCGGCACCCATTCTGTGCTCTGAGCCGTGAGGTCTTTGGGTATGTCCACGAGCACGGGGCCTGGTCTGCCGGTAGTCGCGATGGCAAAAGCCTTGCGAACGCAGGAAGCCAGGTCATCTATATCCTTGACCATGTAATTGTGCTTGGTTATGGGCGCAGTTACGCCGGTTATGTCCACTTCCTGAAAGCTGTCTTTGCCTATCAGGTGCAGCGGAACGTTGCCGGTAATGGCTACAAGGGGAATAGAGTCCATGTAGGCGGTGGCCAGGCCGGTTACAATATTGGTAGCACCCGGACCGCTCGTAACCAGCACGACACCAGGTTTCCCTGTGGCTCTGGCGTACCCATCAGCCGCGTGCGACGCGCCTTGCTCGTGGGCGGTAAGTATGTGCCGTATGCGATGCGCATTTTTGTACAGCTCATCATACAGGTTGATTACGGATCCACCAGGTATGCCAAAAACCGTATCCACGCCCTGTTCCACGAGGCATTCCATCAGTATCTGTGATCCCGTCATGTTCATTATAAGCCTCCCCGCGCGCATCGAAATGCCGCGCTAAAACTCCTGGCCATTCCATAGGCTTGTTTCATCGCTGACTCCTCATAAGCGAATCGACTACACGCGCCCCCATGTCCCTGGTGCCAGTTACAACTTCTGCCGCGCCACTGCCCGCGATATCCGGAGTGCGGAATCCTTGTTCCAGAACGTCGGCTACTGCGCGCTCTACCGCAGCGGCTTCGTTTTCCAGCTTTAAAGAATGGCGTAGCAGCATCGCCGCGGACAGGATGGTGGCCAGAGGATTTGCCGTATCTGTCCCG
>JAFGUM010000315.1 GCA_016938515.1 Spirochaetales bacterium
AGACGGTTAGAATTTCGTTAGTTCGCGGTTAGAACAGCGCCAAGCGCCAGACTTGCCTGCAAGCAACACTAGTACCATACTTATCGCATGGGAGAAACGCTCATCGCGACGAGCGGCTACTCGTACGAGGACTGGCGCGACGTCTTGTACCCCGCAGAACTACCCGCTGACGGGTTTCTGCAGTACTACGCCCTCTTTTTCCCCTTTGTGGAACTCAACTTCTCATACTACGCCATGCCAAAACCCGCAACCATGGCCAGCATGATCGCGCGCACGCCTTCGACCTTCCGCTTTAGCCTCAAGGCTCACAAAAGCCTCACGCACGAGATTGGTTCCGGCTGGCGGGAGGATGCCAGGACCCTGGCCAGAGCCGCAGGGGTTCTGGCGGAAGCGGGACGGCTCGTCGCGGTGCTCGTGCAGCTGCCGTACCGTTTTCATCACACGCCCGACAACAGAAAGTACCTCGCCGCAGTGCTGGCCGAGCTGTCGCCACTGCCGGTAGTGGTGGAGTTTCGCAACGATGAATGGGGCGGCGAGCGCGTCTATGACGAACTGGATCGACGGGGGGTCGGCGTGGCCATGGTAGACAGGCCAGACCTGCCGGGCCTACCCGCCGCGGCTGAGCGAGTTACCGGGGGCATCGCCTACCTGCGCTTTCACGGCCGCAACGCCGACGCATGGTGGAACGGCGACGCCAGCTCTCGCTACGACTACCTGTACAGCCGCGAAGAGCTTGAAGCCATAGTGCCGAGGCTCAGGCGCATGGCCAAGGAGGGCGCCCTGTACGTAGCCTTCAACAACCACGCTCATGGCAACGCCGTGAAAAACGCCCAGGAACTCAGGGAACTCCTCGGGCCGCGGTAAAGGCGCCGCGTATCTTGCTCTCGGGCGACGCGGGCGGCTCAAAGTCGCGCGGTGTAAGTTTAATGTAGCCTTCTTCGTCCATCGTCATGACGAGAGCGTTTTTCCACTTGTCCAGGTTGCGCCTCAGGTGCTCCACGCACAGGTGTACAGAACGATCGTCAGCTCTCGAGCGTATCATAAACTCTACGTAGCCCTGCGAGTACGATACCACAGACAGCCACGCGAGCCTGGACACGACATCAGCGACGTTGAAGCACCCCGGCGCCTCATCCTGGTGGTCGCGTATCCACTCATCATGAAAGCCCGGCACAATATGAACTACGCCATCGGGCAAGAGCCAGGCGGCGCCATGAACCCAGGCAAAACGCTCCAGCGGCTTCATGCCTCACCCCCATGCCCCCAGCGCTCCAGAAACGCCGCGAAACGAGGCGGTAGAGACGCCTTGACGTCTATGGGGGGATCAAGTGGCAGGTACAGGCGGCACGCGTACAGCAATAGCCGTTTTGCTCCCAGTTCTCTGGCGAGCTCCTTGTTAAGTTTGAAGTCGCCATGCCTGTCATCGCCTATGAGCGGATGACCCGCCTGCGCAAAGTGCTGGCGAATCTGGTGCATGCGGCCGGTGCCAAGCTCCACCTCCACCAGCGACAGGCGCCCGTCGGTTACGAGCGTTCGATACCGGCTCTCCGCGCTCGTCTCCCTGCCTTTGACGCGCACGGCGTCGCGGTATACGCCAGCGAGAGGCTCGGGTGTACCGGCTACGATGGCGCGGTACGTCTTTACCGCGCCGTGTCCACCCATCAGTGCTGCCAGTCTGGCGGCTGCGCGCGGAGAACGGGCCACGACGAGGCATCCTGAGGTTTCCTTGTCCAGACGGTGCACAAGATACGGCTTGAAACCGTATTCACGCTCGACAACGTCGATGACGCAGACGGTCACGCCCGCTCCCGGCTGCACGGCCAGGCCAGCGGGCTTGTCCAGAATGAGCGCATCGTCGTCGGAGTACAGCACCGGGATCATGGCGCCAAAGCATACGCACAACGCACCCTCGGCGCAAGGCCAAAATCCCTATCGGCGCAAGTTCCTATCGCCTCGCCGTTGGCAGCACTATGCCACCCGCGGCCGGAGCCAGCAGGGCCTTGCCCGGTTTCTGTTTTCTGCCCTGCAGCAGCAGCGCCCCCACGACCGCAGACAGCGCACAGGCGCCCATAATTACAGCAAACGCGACGGGTGACTCCGATACATACGCGGGGAAGCGCACATTCATGCCAAAAACGCTGACGACAAAGGTGGGTATCATGAGCACGATGGAGATGATGGTAAGCCGTTTCATTACGATGTTCAGATTGTTCGATATCACGGAGGCAAACGCGTCCATCATGCCGGACAGAATATCGCTGTGGATGTTGGACATCTCTATTGCCTGCCTGAAGTCCGTCATCACGTCTTCAAGCAGTTCGGCCTCATCATCCTTGAAGCGCACCGTGGTGCCCTTCTGCAGTTTTTCAAGCACCAGTTCGTCGGAGCGTAGCGACGTAGTAAAGTAGACGAGTGACTTTTCGATGGCCAAAAGTTTTACCAGCTCGTAGTTCTTGATGGAGCGCTGCAGTTCAAGCTCTATGCTGGTGGTCCTGCGGTTGAGATCCTTGAGGTAGCGCAGGTAGACGATCGCTGCCCTGCCCATCAGGCGCAGCACGAACGCGCTCTTGTTGGCCAGGGAGAGGTCGCGAACCTTGCCGCTCGATAGATCCTGGAGAACCTCGCAGTCGGTGGCGCAGACGGTAATAATCCTGTCCCGAAACAGTATAACGCCCACGGGAACGGTAAAATACATGACCTCGTACCGGGAATCGTACATGGGAAGCCGCAGTATGAGCATCGTGTACGAGTCTTCTTTTTCTATTCTGGATCGCTCGTCCGCGTCGAGCATGTCCTGCACGTGCTCGGCCAGCACGCCATACTCGGTTTCGAGGATATCAAGATCCTCCCGGCTCGCCTCGCGAACGTCGATCCAGACGTCGCGTCCCGGCGCGTCGACGGCGACCAGAGCGGCCCCGTCTTTCTTCCAATATCGGATCATAGCTGTACCCCTCTGCCCCCGGGTGTACCGATCGATCCGACAATCCTGTTACTGGGTAAGGATTACAGGAGGTCCGGCGTGCGCGGGGGCCATCGTAGGAATGGTGGAATGTCTTGCCTGGAACAACTGTCCGGGTCCGGCATGGACGTCCTCCCTCTTCTGCGCATCGCGGATGGCTTCCCGTACGGGAAGCTACGGTTGATTATACTCCCTGCGTCCGCGATGAAGCAAGCCATGACAGATTTGCCGCTGCGAATCCATAGCATACTGCTGCTTTTGCCAACCAGGTATCCCATGATTGTCTGTAACGCGCTATACTGGTAGGCATGATGCGA
>JAFGUM010000316.1 GCA_016938515.1 Spirochaetales bacterium
GACTGGCTTCCGCTCGTACCTGGGCTTTGCTCAGCACTCCCAGCGGGAACATGGATCGGGCGAGTTGCGCTACGCTCAGGCGGTGCAAAAAATAGCTCTGATCCTTGGATTCGTCTACCGCCCGTCTCAAGGTGGGCACTCCCCGGCGATTCTCTATCCTGGCGTAGTGGCCCGTTGCAAAGTAGTCAAAGCGGATACCGCTGTCCAGGGCTTTGTCGAGCAGGAAGCCGAACTTGAGTTCGGGGTTGCATCTAATACACGGGTTGGGCGTGCGACCGTTACTGTACTCGCCCTTGAAGTAGGATACGATCCTGTTCTGGTATTCTGCGGACAGGTCGAAGCTATAGTATGGCACGCCCAGAGACTCGCACAGCGCACGGCTGTAGGCTATGCTTTCAGCCTGTCCTGGACCGGCGCATCCCCGGCGGGCGACGTCTGGATCATCGCCGTTGGCTACGATCATCGCGAGCCCGAAAACCGCTGCACCCGCTTCGTGAAGCAGAGCCAGCACCGTAGAAGAGTCAACACCCCCGGACAGCCCTACGGCAATTCGTTTTCCGCGGATACCCTGTAGATCGATAGCGTTCATCGGGGGTACAATAGACCGAAGCGCTCGCCGCGTACAAGTCGCCGGGTTCGCAGCGCTGGGTAACGAAGAACTCGCGCCGGTTGTTGTCTTGCTGTGCGAGCTCGATATGAACACGCCAAAGCGGAACAATCTGGCATCATCGTGGAGCTGGTCTCATGAAACGTCCTGTACTACTGGCATGTATAATTGCTCTCGCGGTAAGCTTGTCTACGCAAAACGCGACGGCCCAGGTCACTGCGGCAGCTTTGTCGTCGTTCCCGGATTTTCTGAAGGTACGCGCCGAGTTTCTGTCCAGCGCCATAACGGCAGCTCCGGCCACGGCGCTTTCGTTCAAGCCCCGTTTTCGAGACACCGCGGCTGGGCGTGTCCGCGTCTCTGTAGAAGCGGCGGGAGGATCCTTGTTCGTGCTGTTCCTGCTGGAGCGTGATGGTGGGTATCC
>JAFGUM010000317.1 GCA_016938515.1 Spirochaetales bacterium
ATGATGGTCGTGCTGGAACGCAAAAAGGAGATAGGCATACTCAAGGCGATGGGCTTGCGCCGACGGGACGTCCTCGGCATGTTCCTGGCAGAAGGCGCGCTGATGGGCGCTATAGGCAGCGGCGTCGGGGCTGTCCTCGGTCTGGTGCTGTGTTACGTGCTGTCCATCTACGGCTTTGATTTCAGCGCGGCGATGGCATCGATGACCATGCCCATCGACCCGGTTTTCTACACGCGGTTTGAACTATCCAACGGCGTGATCATGTTTACCCTCGGCCTCCTCGTGTCGATCGCGATGTCGGTCGCGCCGAGCAGGCGGGCTGCTTCGATGAACGCGGTTGACGCAATCAAAAGCGTCGCATGATAGGTACCAACCCCGCGCGGTGGCCGAAGCACGCTGCGACGCAGGGCTATAACAGGAGTATGTAGATGAATCGAGTACGAATACTGGCAACGATACTGGTGGTTCTGAGCTCGGCGTTTGTATCAGTTGCGGCTCAGCCAGAGCTGCCCCCGATGACGGGGGAGGCTATCATGAACAAGGTGGACGAGAACACGTCCATAACGACGATGGCGTACGCGGGAACGATGAGCATAGATATGGGTCACCGTACCCTGGTCAAGCAGATGCGCGTGATCAGCCGGGGCAGCCAGCAGTCTTTCGTCGAGTTTTACAACCCGGAAGACAGGGGCGTGCGCTACCTCAAAGTGGACAAGGACCTGTGGATGTACTTCCCGTCGGAGCAGGAAACGATAAAGATATCGGGGCACCTACTCAAGGAAGGTATGATGGGCTCCGACGTCTCGTATGAAGACGCGCTGGAGTCCGGGGCGCTCTCGGACAAGTACGATATAACGGTTCTTGGTAGCGAGACGCTCGACGGCAGACCCTGCTACGTGCTCGACCTCCAGGCTAAGGTACGAACGGTCAACTACGAGCGTCAGAAGTACTGGGTAGACGGGGAGCGCTTCGTCGTGCTCAAGGCGGAGATGTACGCCAAGAGCGGCCGTCTACTGAAGGAAAGCCGAGCTCTGTCTGTACAGCGCTTCGGCTCCCGATGGTTCGCGACTGAAGTGAGGATGGAAGACAAACTCAAAAAAGGTGGTGGCACGGTGTTTACCATGAGCGACCTGCGCTTTGACATTGCCTTGCCGGACGACGCGTTCAGCCTCAGGCGGCTGAGCCGGTAACGGGGTGCGTATGAAGCGCCGCCTGCTGGCCTGCGTCCTGTCCGCTTCGGCCGCGCTCGCGTGGGCGCAGGACGGGCAGGCTGACTTTGACCTCGACTCGTTTTTCTCGCCGGATGGATCCGCCGCAGAGGGTGATGCCGCGGGCGATGCCGCCACCGTGAGCGCTCAGCCTGGGCTGCTCTGGTCGGGTGAAGCGAGCGTCGGCGTCATCAGCGCCGTCGTGGAACCCTTCGACGAAGAAGCCAGGGTCGATTCGTATACCGGCCTGTCGTCTCTCAGGCTCGACGCCACCGGCGGCGCCCCGGACCAGACCAGGCTCGACGCGTCGCTCGTCGTCACGCTGCTGTACGGCGACGGCGCGGACGCGGCGCGCGCTGGCGCCGCGGCCATGCTCGCCGACGATGCGGTCGCCGACCTGATCCTCGGCAGCGACGGCGCGGTGGTATCGGCGGACCTCCGGAAGCTGTATCTGTCGGTGTACACCCGGCACGCGGACATCGCCGCCGGCAGGATGGTGATCAACTACGGCAGGGGCACCGCGTTCTCGCCGGTGGACCTCTTCAGCGCCGTCGATACAAGTGACGTGGAACTCGGCCGAACCGGCACAGACGCGGTGCGCGTGCTCGTGCCCTTCGGTGATTTTTCAGGGCTCGACGCAGTCGCCGCCCTGGGAGGCGACGGGTTGGCCGGCGCCCGCTTCTACGGCGCCGCGGGAGGCTTCGACGCGGCGGCGGCGGTGGTGGCGGACTCGCTCGCCGACGGCACCGGGGACCTCGTCGTAGGTATCGACGCGCAGACCGACCTCGTCGTCGGCCTCGTAGCCGAGGCTGCGGCCAGGCTGCCGTTCGCTGACTGGCAACCAGACGCGGGTGATGCCGTGTACAGCGCCATGGTCGGTGTCGACTACTCGATCGGCGGCTCGTGGTTCTTCGACGCGGAGTACCTGTGGAACCCGCGCTCAGGGCCGTCGACAGCGGAGCCGCGTTTCATGGAAGGGGAATTCCGGTCCGAGCACAATCTCTTTGCGTCTGTCTCCTGGAAGCCGGACGAGCTGACCGCGCTTGACCTGCGCGGCATCGTCGTACCGGTAGCGGAGCCGACGCCTATCTCTGCCGCCCAGCTGAGCCTGTCGGCAGCCTGGTCGGTCGCGTCAGGTGCCAGCCTCGTCGGCTACGCGCTGTACCGCTCGGGCGACGTCGAGGGGACCTGGATCGACACTGCCACCCCCGATGCGGGCGATACCGAACGCGTCGCCTTCGGCATCAGGCTGGCTGTCAGCTATTGAGTCTATTCGCTTCATGTAGCGCTGAGTGCTATCCAGTCTCAGTGTTTAGTATCCAGGCAATTTTGAAGCCCCTGCTTTTGTCAGTATATTGTCTGCATGAGATACATGAGTAGATCAGTAATGATAGCGGCCATCGCGCTGGCAACCGTGCTTGCGAGCGCGTGCACCGGAGAAACGGCATCGGCTGCAGAGCCAGATGCGTTGGCGGAAAGGACAATCGATATGGACAACGCCAGTACCGCCGTGCTTGGCGGCGGCTGTTTTTGGTGCCTGGAAGCGGCGTACGAAGTAGTACCCGGTGTGCTCGACGTAGAATCGGGCTACGCGGGAGGTACCCGTGACAACCCGAGCTACGAGGAAGTCTCCTCCGGGCTTACCGGCCACGCTGAGGTGGTACGTATACGCTTTGACCCATCAGTCGTGTCGTACCGGAGCCTCCTCGACCTGTTCTGGAAAATACACGATCCGACCACGGTGGATAGACAGGGTGCGGACGTGGGCAGCCAGTATAGATCGATCATCCTGTACACGACATCCGAACAAAAAGCAGAAGCCGAAGCTTCTATAGCCGCCATTCAGCCTTCGTTCAGGAAGCCTATCGTAACGGTAGTAAAAGAACTGGAAGCGTACTTTGTCGCGGAGGAATACCACCAGGACTTCTTCCGCAAGAACCCCGATTATGGCTACTGCCAGGTTATCGTGGCGCCAAAAGTAGAGAAGGCGCAGTCCTTCGTCGAGTCGCTAACGCCTGTTAAACCATGACATAA
>JAFGUM010000318.1 GCA_016938515.1 Spirochaetales bacterium
AGCTCCTGCGTACCGGCGAAGTATGGGCAGCGTCGGCATGGGAGCAGGCTGGCTGGAAGCTCCACGCGGAGAATCCGGACATTGACTACCTCGCACCGACAAGCGGCGCCCTGGCGTGGGTAGATACCTTCGCGATTCCAGCACGATCAGAGAACGTGGCCGGCGCCTACCAGTGGATCAATTTCATGATGCGCCCGGAAAATGCCGCGTTCTTTACCAACCGCGAAACCTATGGCACCGCGTCGAAGGACGCCGTCAAGTTCCTCGAGCCCGAGATAGCGGCCAACTTTACGCGGGGCCTGCCTCCTGAAGTACTGGCCAACATCAACTGGTACCCCACGGTTCCGGTGGGAATCGAGGAGATGGAAGGCAAGACACTGGATAAAATAAAGGCCGCCAAGTAATCAGACCATAGTATGATTGAAGCCCGGAGCCGGGATGCGCTCCGGGCTTTTTAACTACTACCCGGGATCGTCGGTCCGCTCGTATCCATTTGATTAGGTGTGTACCATGCAATATGCCCTGTCCGTTAGAAATCTGACCAAGAAGTTCAGCGCGTTTACCGCTGTGGACAATGTGTCGTTTGACGTTGAGGACGGGAAATTCTTTTCCATCCTCGGGCCATCGGGCTGCGGCAAGACGACGTTGCTCAGGATGATAGCCGGCTTTTACACGCAAACCGACGGGCAGATACTATTCGGCGGACAGGATATGACAAACGTGGCGCCGAACAAGCGTCCTGTCAATCTAGTGTTCCAGAGTCTTGCGCTGTTCCCGATGATGAACGTGTTTGAAAATATTGCCTTTGGCCTTCGCAGGCGCGGCGAAAAAGGCGCCGCCATCAGTCGAAAGGTTAACGATGTGCTGGAGAGGGTTAGCTTGCCGGATGCGGGCGCCAAGCAGGTACACCAGCTGTCGGGCGGGCAGAAACAGCGCATAGCGATAGCGAGGTGCCTCGTCCTTGAACCTCGCGTGCTACTCCTGGACGAACCACTGGGAGCCCTCGACGCCAAGCTTCGCGAGCACATGAAGGTGGAGCTAAAAAAACTTCAGGCGCAGGTGGGAACGACGTTCATATACATAACGCACGACCAGTCAGAGGCTATGGTCATGAGCGACCAGGTGGCGGTAATGAACGCTGGGCGATTCGAGCAGGTGGGCACGCCACAGGATTTGTACCACGGTCCCTCGTCGTCGTTCGTAGCTCAGTTCGTGGGTAGCAACAATAAGCTGCGCGTGAGCCTTCGAGCCGCCGGGCGGGGAAAATACGTAGCGAAGTACGCGAATGGATTGCAGTACCCGGTTCCCGAAACCGACTATCTCGAGGCTGGCGACGGATGGGATCTGTTCGTCAGGCCTGAAGCGATGATAATCAATCCGTCCGTTCAAGCTGGCGACTTCAACCTGATGCCCGCGACGGTAAAGAGCATCCTGTTCGATGGCGGAAACAGCAGACTTCTCGTAAGCCCGCGAGGTACCGACGATGAGCTGGTCGTGGCCCTGCCGCAGAACAGGCAGTACGACGCCATACGCGCTGGCGACGATGTGACCATCGGCTGGGATCCGACGAAGTCGGTGTGTTACAAGAGCGTGGATTGGAAGCTGTACGATGAAGAGTGATACGAGGCGGCTCGGTTCGGCTTTTTTGCTGTTTTTTATACCGGTAATTCTGTGGCTGCTCTTGCTTGTCGTATTGCCGCACCTGGAGTTGCTGCGCCTGTCGTTTACCGGTAACGGACGCCCTGGCGAGGTTGGATTCTCGCTTGATAATTACATGGCTTTCTTCAAGGAGCCTATATACTGGCTCACCTTCGTACGAACCGCCATGTACGCGATTCTGGTTACGGTGCTGGTAACGGCCATAGCGTTGCCTGTTTCGTTTTATATTACCAAGCTCGTAAAGGTACGGGCGGCTGGCTTTTTGATGGTACTGTTGCTGGTGCCGTTCTGGGTATCGGAGCTCATACGCGTGTACGGCTGGATAATCCTCCTGAGGGAAAGCGGCGTGCTGAACCGCCTGCTCGTGTCCATAGGCCTGTTCACGGAACCCGTTGAGATGCTCTACAACGACATCACCATGGTTATGGGTCTGGTCTATACGAGCATGCTCTTTATGGTGATACCGGTAATCGGCGTCATGGAAGACCTTGATGATTCCCTTATAGAAGCCGCCCACGATCTCGGCGCGAGCCGCCTGGCCATCTGGCGTACCATCATCATCCCGCACTGCACGCCCGGGATCGTTTCCGGCGGAATAATAGTATTCATGCTGGTGCTGGGCAGTTACCTTACGCCCAATCTGATGGGGGGCAAAAACTCCCTGTGGTTTACCGAGCAAATCTACAACCAGATTATCCTATACTTCAACTGGAACCAGGGAGCCGCGTTCGGGTTCCTGCTACTGGTTCTGTCGTCGCTTATCATCTGGGTGCTATTGAAGCTTACGGGGCAAAACCTCAAGGAGGTCGTCAAGTGATTCGCTCGCTTCGAAATTCCAAACCGTACATCACCGGTTTCCGCTTGTTCATAATCGCCTACTTTGTGTTCCTGTTCGCGCCGCTGGTGATAACGATGATTCTGGCTTTCAACGATTCGATGTACCCGTCGCTGCCGTGGGAAGGCTTTACGCTTGATTGGTTCTTTGGAAATGGCCCGAAGAAATACGGAATTTTCCACGATCAGGCAAATCTCAGAGCCATAGGCACCTCGTTCCGCGTGGCGGTAGCGGTAACCATCCTGTCCACATTTTTGGGAACGTGCGCGGCGTTCCTCTTTGAGCAGCATGATTTTCGCTTCAAGAACGCGTTGTACTTCCTGATGATTGCCCCCCTGGTAATTCCCGGCGTCATCCTGGGCATCTCGATACTCATGTTTGCCAATAGTATAGGTTTGACGCTGGAGGCTCTGACCGGGTTGTACGTGGAATTTTTAGGGCCAGGCTTCTGGCTTATCGTCCTCGGCCAATCGTCGTTCATCTCTACGATCGTGGCGCTCGTCGTTATAGCTCGCCTGCGCAAGTTTGACAGGACCCTCGAAGAAGCCGCGTACAACCTGGGAGCCAGTCAGGGGCAGGTTTTGTGGTATATAACGCTACGGTATCTCAGGCCGGCGATTATCGGCGGTGCCGCCATGGCGTTCCTGATGTCGTTTGAGAATTTCAATACGACTATATTCCTAGTCGGCTCGCAGGCGACGTTGCCTATCAACCTGTACCTGCAGGTGCGGGATGGCTCTACGCCCGTTATAAACGCCATTTCATTCCTGCTCATAACGGGCGTATCGATACTGGCCGTACTCAACCTGTCAAAGGGCAACAAGCCGGTAGCCTGACGTGATACAGGACTCAGTTTGTGTCGCTGTTCTTTACCTCGTCCTTGTGCGAGTACAAAAAGCGCTTAATTTTCTGCGTCGGCGTCTTCTCGAACGGCTCGTGGTGCAGTATCACCTTCGAGACTTTGCTGAAAGCGGCGAGACCCGAGTTGACCTCCTTGCGGACGCGTTCGAGCAGCTCTTCGGCAGAGCGCTCAAAGTCTTCCACTCCGTCCTTCGCGCGGGCGCGTAGGTCTTCCAGTACTTCCTGCTTCAGTTGAACGAGCGCCGTAAGCCCGGTATCGTCACCCACGACGAGGGATTCGGCTACGAACGAGGACTTGTTTATCATCGCCTCGATTTCTTCGGGATAGATGTTCTCGCCAGAAGCGCCGACAATCATGGTCTTGAGCCTGCCGCGGATGAACAGCCTTCCTTTTGCGTCGAATATGCC
>JAFGUM010000319.1 GCA_016938515.1 Spirochaetales bacterium
ACTGAGAATAGTAGTAACGTCTTGAGTATGCTCGTGTTCACGATGGAATAGTACCATAAAAGACCAGCTTGCTTCTCGTGTTTTTCACCGATACACTCGTGTCATGGCCAATCGACCGATCGCATCTACCGAGGTACAGTACGAAGCCTTGCTACTCATTACCGCAGCAATCTGGGGAACGGGCTTTGTCGCCCAGCGGCTTGGAATGCAGAGCCTCGGCCCCTTTTCCTACAATTTCGCGCGCTTCGCGCTGGGGGCACTCGCTTTGCTACCCCTGATCGCGTATCGCAAGACCAGCACTGATGCGATACGCGCCGCGCTCATCCCTGGTATCGCAGCTGGACTAGTGCTTACCATCGCCGCGGCGCTGCAACAGTCGGGGCTCCAGTACACGACAGCGGGCAAGGCTGGTTTCATCACCGGCTTGTACGTGGTGCTCGTTCCCGTAGCAGCCATGTTTCTAGGCCGCAAAACTCCCCTGGCAACGTGGATAGGCGCGCTGTGCGCGCTCGTGGGGCTGTATATACTCTCGGTTTCAGGAGCAGTAGAGATCAACCGTGGAGACGTGTACGTTTTTATCAGCGCATTTTTCTGGACAGCGCACATTCTTGTTCTTGACCGCTTTGCGTCCCGCGTTGATCCCATAGCTCTTGCCTGTGTTCAATTCGCGGTTACGTCGCTACTGTGCGGCGCAGTAGCAACCGCTATTGAGGGACCTTCCTTCAATGATTTTGTAGTATCAGCCATGCCCATAGCGTACGGGGGCGTGTTCAGCATTGGTATCGCCTATACGCTGCAAGCCGTGGCGCAGAGCAAGGCTCACCCATCACGAGCATCAATAATAATGTCGTTGGAATCGCCGTTCGCCGTGCTGGCGGGATTTCTGTTTCTGTCTGAACGTATGGGTGCACGGGAACTCTTTGGTTGCGCTTTGATGCTTACCGGCATGATAGTAGCCCAGTTGCGACCCAGAACATAAAAAAAATATCGCCTCACACTACGGGGCAAGCCTGACATTCTGCGGTGGCGACTTGCTTCAAACGTGGAGCTGATATATCGTCAGATCCATGAACGCGACCATACCCCTGCTTCACGATAATCATAACCACGCGGCGTTGTACGCGGCTCTTGCTACGTGCCCGAATATTTCTCAGCTTGACGCCGCCAATGCTGTACAGCTGCTCCACGAACTGCCCATCGATTCATTATCCGTGGTTACAGGCTGGAAAAGCAATGAGCTAGCCATTACACAACAGCTTCGTTCGTCGCTGCCTCCTGTCATTCTTGTAAACTTCAGCCTGCACGGTTTTATCATTTCCGATAGCGGGCTCCCCTACGTTGAGGCGACGTTCCC
>JAFGUM010000320.1 GCA_016938515.1 Spirochaetales bacterium
CCCTTCTTCTCTTTCCTGCTTTTTATACTCTTATTCTCTTCGTTATCTTCTTGGAAGAATTAGCGGTTCTCAGCCACGCCGCGGCGGGCCAGCTCGTCGCATCGTTCGTTCCAGACTTCTCCTGAGTGGCCTTCAACCCAGACCCAGCGAGCCGACAGAGTCGTAGAAATCTCATCCAGGCGTTCCCACAGATCCCTGTTCTTTACAGGGGTCTTGCCTGCGGTGCGCCAGCCATTTCGTTTCCACGACGCTATCCAGCTCGTAACGCCATTTTTGACGTACTGGGAGTCGGTGCGCACTTCTACGGGGCCAGCTTTTAGTTCTTCGGTGTCCATTCTGGCTTTAAGTGACGACAGACCTTCTATCGCGGCCAGTAGCTCCATCCTGTTGTTTGTCGTTACGGGCTCTCCGCCGTAGGCTTCCCGTATTTCGCCACCGGCGAGAGCTACCCATGCCCAGCCTCCAGGGCCCGGATTCCCCGAGCAGGCTCCATCACAGTATACGATATATAGCGCAATCATTCGGCAAACCACTCGCTTACGGCGTCAGAGCATTCTTCCCTGGATTCTGGTTCCATCGGAAACACGTGGCCAGCATCGGCCAGGGTAAGGGTTCTTACCTCGGGAGCAGCAGTGGCGCGGGATGACACGAACCCGGCAGCCGACGGTGGCACCGAAGCATCCTTTTCTCCGGAGATGACGAGTATGCGGGACTGCACACGGGGAAGCACCGAGCGCGCTCGTCGCACTACCGACCACAGCTTTGCGGCTTGACGTACCAGGTTGTCTTCACGGTACTCGCGGTGCAGCCTCAGCCTCTCTCCCTCCGTGTCGCTGGCTGGCGGCGGCGCTCCTGCCTTCAAGACGGGAATGAAGGCGCCCAGTAGCGGTGTCAGCGGAATGCGTCGATCTGATAGCTCCACCGCGGGAGCGAGCAGCGCTATCCGGGGTGGCGCGAATTCAGCGGCGAGGATGAGGGTCAGCGCCCCGCCCATGGAGTGTCCTACTATACCTACGCGTCCATACTCCGCGTGCAGCTCGATGTAGGCATCGCGAACCCGGCAAAGCCAGTCGCGTGCGCCCGTAGCCATGAAGTCGGCACGGTTCGTGCCGTGTCCTGGTAGTCGGGGCGCGTGTACCGTATGTCCGGAACGGAACAGCGCATCGGCTACGTAGCTCAATTCTCCTGGATAGCCAGTGTAGCCGTGTATGAGGAGTATCGCTTCGTTTACACCGGGGTAGCGCTTGAAAATGGGCAGCGTAGCTTCCCCGGTGGCGGGTAATCCCTCGTCGGGACGCCCTGTCAAGGTAGCGCTCCTGGCACCAGCGCGAGCGAGAACCATGGTATCCATGTAACCATCGCGAGGATGACCAGCTGTACGGCGAAGAACGGTGCCACGTCCTTGAAGATGCGCATCACCGGTTTTTCGAAGGCGTAGCTGGCCAGGAAGAGGTTCATGCCTATGGGTGGCGTAAGGAAGCCGATGGACAGGTTCATTATAAATATGACCCCTAGGTGTACCGGGTGAACACCATACGCAGCTCCGAGCGGTATTACGAGCGGCGATATGACGAGCACAGCAGAGAATATATCCATGAAACAGCCAACGACGAGCAGGGCGAGGTTGAGGAACAAAAGGAATACGACCTTTGACGAAACCACCGCGGTCATCCACGCCGCGAACAGTTCAGGCACCCCGGCCTGCATGGTGTAAAACGACAAGCCGCGCGCTGCGGCAATGATGATGAGCGCTCCGCCAGCTACGGGCAAAGCTCCGCTGAGTGCTCTGACGATGCTCGCGCGATCCATCTCCCGGCGGATTGGTCCTTCAACCAGGACGACGTATACGAGTATGATGGCACCGATCTCGGTGAGCCCCGCGAAGCCGGTCATGAACATGATCAGGATAAACAGCGGGATGACTATTTCCGGCAGGGCTTCTACTGAAGACTTGAAAGCCTGGCCCCACGAAAACTTCGGGCGCGCAGTAGCGTTCTTATTGGTGAGGCTTTTTAGTACGCCCATTCCAGCCATGGCCAGCACGAGTAGCGCGCCGGGCATGAGGCCGCCGAGAAAAACGTCACCTATAGAGAACGCCGATTCTCCCTGTACGATAAATGTGGCGTTGACGGCGTAGATGATTACCGCCATGCTCGGCGGAAACAGCAGGCCGACAGATGACGACGCCGTCAGGTACCCGTGGGAAAAATCCTCGCCATACGATCCTGAGCTGGTAAGCACGGTGGCCAGTATTCCCCCGAGCGCAAGGATGGCAACGCCGTTGGCTCCCGTAAATGTGGTAAAGAACGCCATTACGAGAATGGCGGCGAAGGCTTCGCCCCCGGGAAGCCACCCAAACCAGTCCCTGAACACTGAAACCAGCCTTTTTCCCGCGCCGGATTCTGACAGTACGAAGCCAGCCAGGGTAAAAAGCGGTATGGCGGGCATGGAGTCGTTCATGAACAGGTTGTACGCTTCGCTGGGGATGAGTTCTATGCTCGACCAGGACGCCAGATACAGAAAAGCAGCCGACCCAGAGATAACCGAATACAGCGGTAGCCCCACGAAAGCCAAGCCTATGAGAGCCACGATGAGCGGTACAAGCGCCCAGCTCGACAACTCGCTTGCGGCCGCCGACAAGGATACAAATAATTCGGGATAGGCGCCAAACACCGACAGGATGTTGAGGATAGCGCCTGAGGCGAAGAAGATGCCTGCTGCCACTCCCGCGATAGCAGCCAGCTTGCCTCGCTTTTTGGGCGTGTGCACGTCAATAATGACCATCAGGAAAAAGCCCAGAGCCATGGGAGACGCAAATACCGCCATTGGAATGCCAAACGCGGTATCACTCGGTTCAAATCCTATAAGAACGAGGGAAATAGACGCGAACAGCAATACGCTGTCAATCGCGGCGGTGGCTCCGATCCGCAAAGCGCCGATACCAGACCATAACCTGCCTGGCTTTGACGGTATTGCACCCAGGGAAAGGTGCTTGCCGGTCGCTCCGGCCGCCGCGGCGGCCAGAAAGCCAAGAGCTATGAGCGCATGCTCGGTAAGAGCTCCGGCTTCCGGGACGCCAGACCAGAAAAGCCTCGACATGACAAGGTCGAGCACCGGCACCAGCGCGAGAACGACCGCGGCGATAGCGGATCCTATAAGCGCTATACGGTAGAGCAGTGGGCTTTCAAGGCTGTCTGTCATGTGGTTACTTACCCAGGGCGGCGTAAATTGCCGTGGAAAACTCGGGTGAATACCACGCCGCTATCGCGTCGCGCATTTTTTCGGCGTACAGTGTGTTCCAGGCTTGGTCGTCTGCCGCGTCGTACGGCGGCACGATGAGCCCGCTCTTCTGCATCGATACTATGCCCTCGTCTTCGAGCCTGACGGCTTCTTCGCCTATCTCCCTGGATACGCGTTCTGCTGCTTCCCTGAGAGCCGGTTTTAGCGAGTCGGGAACACGATCCCAGGATTGCTTCTTTATTATGACGGCGCCAAAGAAGGGCGCTACCTTGAACGGAGACATATGGGTAATGACGCGCTTGTACTGGGCCCACAGCGCTCCGACGAACAGCGGGCTGGAATACATGGCGTCAAGGGCACCAGCGTTGAACTGCAGGAGCGTTGATGCCGAATCGGCTTTTACCGTACGTACGCCCACAGACTGCAGCAACTTTGCCAGCGAATCCTGGCTGCGCGTAACGCCCATGCGAACCTTGCGCAGATCGTCTGGCGTGCGTATTTGCTGGTTAGAAAAGAAGCGTATCCACCCTCCCTTGGCGAATGCGACTATCTCATACCGATCTTCGAGACGCTCCCTGATGATGGGGACGGCTACCGCGATGGCCTTGTCGTACTCGTCGTCGTTCCGGATTACCGATGGCATCGACAGCATGAATACGTCTGGTTCTACAAACCCGAGCCCGGTGGTGTCTAGAACCGCGCCGTCGAGCGTAAACTTGAGCTTCTGGATCATATCTTCCTGGCTGGCGTTGGCTACGCTTTTGGGAAATACCATCCTAACCTTGCCGCCGGAAATTCTGGACCATTCTGCCGCAATTTTTTTAAGGCCAAGATCCCAGGGGCTGTTCACGGGGGCTGACGAGCCTATCTGCAGGACGACGGTCTGAGCATACGCAGTGGTAGCGCCCATGCCCGCCAGAATCAAGGCCACTACGATCAAAGCTGTACATCTTCTCATGATACTACTACCCGCTTTCTATGCGTTGCTGGATGTGGTGATGCGCTATTGTATTCAGTTTGCCAGGCTATGGCTTCAGAAATACAGAGCCACATCATTGAGGAGGCGCTCGGCTTTGCGCTTGGCCAGCGAGTCCATCAGCGCGGCTTCCTCCCTGGTTTCGAGCGACAGCGCCGTTTCGAGCGCTGATCTGAAGCACGCCTCGTCTCCACGAGCCGTACAAACCGACTGGGCGAACGAAACGTATGGCCCTGGAGCGCTACCGCCAGATGTAGCAACAGCGGTCTTGAACGCGCTTTCTGCCTTGGCCGCGTTGCCACCGAGATCCGCTGGCAGTGAACCATACACGGTGATGGCGAGCTCGTGCAACGAGCCGGAATTCCAGCCCGGATCCAGCTCGCGGGCGCGCTCGAACAGCGCGATGGCACCGCCGACGAGGGCCGCGTTGTCAAAATCAAGCGGATCACTCGCGAAGGCACCCAGAACAGCGGCAGCCGTCCAGTACAGGAGCGGTACGTCTTTCATCCCCAGCCGCGTCATCGACGCCGCAACCTTTGCATCGTCAACGACAGCGGCGGAGATTGAACCCGGAGCCTTGGCTTCTACGAGTGGCACAAGAAGCCCCGCGGCACGGCGGTACAGCGCATTGGCCCGTACAGATAACGCCCTCTTGGCTTCAAATTCGTCGTCGGGAAGCAGAAAAGCCTCGGATTCCAGGAAGGCGTTGGCGTACATCACGTACAATGATGCTACGGTGAGCGATTTTTTCTCGTCGCCCGGGTCTGCGAGCAGCAGGGCTTCGGCAGCCTTCATCATGGTAGGCAAGGCCTGGGCAGCCAGAGCGGGGTCGCTCTCCCGCATGAAGACGTCGGTAGCGTAACTACCGGCCTTGAGTACGGTGCACGAAGTGGCCAGCGCGAGAACGCAGGCGAAAGTCAGTACCTTATTGAAGTTCATACTACAACTATTTACGGTACCGCGTGTCGTGTCAATCCTTCTGCGGAGGCGTTGAAAAACATCGTTCCGCGGTATACGATCCGCCGGTGTTAAAAGAATTCAAGACCCTTCTACCGTACTTCAGAATACACTGGCCACGGTACGCCTTTGGCGTGGCCTGTCTCGTCGTCGTCGATGCCGCGCAGTTGATGCTGCCTCAGTACCTTCGCAGGGC
>JAFGUM010000321.1 GCA_016938515.1 Spirochaetales bacterium
GTAAGGTTTTCCTCACTAGAAGCACCGATGTGCGGCGTGAAGACGGTGTGCGGAGCATTGAGCAGCGGCGAGCCTTCGGGCGGCTCCTTGTCGTACACGTCGGTCGCGTACCCGGCCAGTCGGCCGTCGGCAAGGGCCGCTGCGACATCCGCATCTACTATCACCTGGCCGCGGCACGTGTTGATGATGCGAACGCCCTTCTTCATCTTGGCAATAGACGCGGCGTTGATCATGCCGCGGGTCTCATCGGTGAGCGGCGTGTGCAGTGAAATGTAGTCAGCCTTGGCGTATACATCGTCGAGGCTCATCATCTCGGCGGCGTCGCTCTTGTCCACGTATTTGTCGTACGCGATGACGCGCATGCCGAACGCCTTGGCTCTGAGCGCTACTTCACGGGCAATGCGGCCGATTCCTACGAGCCCGAGCGTCTTGCCGAGCAACTCGGTTCGTTCGAGCTCCTTTTTGAGCCATTTTCCCTGCTTCATCGACGCGTCGGCTTCGGCAATGTGGGCGGGCATGGCTATCATCAGCGCGAAGGCCAGCTCCGCTACCGCGACGCTCGACGCTTCCGGGGTATTTGTTACTGTTATGCCTTTGGACTCAGCGTACGGCACGTCGATCGTATCGACTCCGACACCCCCCCGTATGATGAACTTGAGCTTGGGGGCTGCGTCTATCATATCCTTGCCAACTTTGGTTTTGGACCTGACGATGATGATCTCGGCTTCGCCTACGCGGGCGTGATCCTGCGTTACCTGGCCGAAGGCTTCGAGACGCTTTGGCAGATCGGCCTGAAACGCATCAGCGAGCAGAATGAGCATGGAATCCTCCTTTTTTTATCGTATATACCCACTGTAGCACGACGATGGCTGTGCCACGGTGTCCCGGCGGTTATTCCGGGGCAACACCAGACCATCATGGCTAGGCTGTTTGGGAAGTACGACGTCGCTATCGTATCATACGGCAAGGTATTGTCAAGGTTGCGTTAGCCGCTTGAGCCTTCCAGAGGCGCGTTTACCACCTCTGCCAGCGCGCGGGCTGTCCGCTCAAGCTCGGCCCTGCGACCAAAAGGAACGGAATCTACCATAAAGCTGTCTCCACCCTTCGTGTCTACTATGATGCGTGCCTGCGACCCTCTGGGCATGCGGTCAGCTGGCGGCAGCGCGCTCTGGTCGAGCTGGCCCTTGGCGAACACGTCCAGCCTGAGGCGTTCAACGTCATCAAAGCCTATCGAAGGTCCCTTGGCGGCAAAGACGAGTCCGATGCGGCCTCGTATCGTTCTGGATATGGTGTTGAACGTCCATCGCTCCTCGTATAGCGCCGCGATGATGACGATGCCAATTATGATGGCACCGAATACACCTGTGCCACCAGCTACGACGGTCGACAGCGTCAGTATGGCTGCTATGGCTATTGTCGTGATGCGATACCATACGGGAATGGCGTACACGTATTCGGCTCCGGAGCGCTTAAGCGTCAGATGAACCTGCATACGTAGTACTATACCGGTGAGTGCGGTGCTCGGCAAGCTTTGCTCTTGAGGCTGGGAGCGGTGCCACTGTAGACTGAGACGATGAAGGCATCAGTGTTCAGGCATCCCGTGGTAACGTTCTGCGTCGTCGTACTTATTCATATGGGCAGTAGTCCGATAGCAGCTCAGTCCTTGGTGCCTCCGTCGGGGATACGCCGCGGTGAACCCGCGTTCATGGTATTTGATCCAGGTAGAGCAGGACACCTTCCCGAACGGTATACGCTGTTACTGCGCTTCGCCGATGGATCGACAAGCCCCACCTACCATGGTTTTGCCCCACCATCTGGCCAGGACGGGACGACGAAAGTTGCCAGCGCCATCGACCCCTCGGGCAGGGTCATACTGTTTCTTGTCTCTGCGCCAGTCAATGCGGCACTTGGCGAAGCCGTCGCTACGGTGAAAAGCCCGGGCGGCGATACCCTGGCCATCGCCGTGTTTGCCGTCGAGGATCGTCAGTACCTCCACGAGGATCTGTGGCTGGACGCGGCGCTGTCGAGCCTTCGTGCCGACCCCGATCCGCTGAAAACCGCCCAGGCGCTCGAGTACCTCGCCTTGCTGGAGAGCGTCAACCCCTCGGCTGCGTACCTGGATGGAGCCTTTGTCAGACCGGTAGCGACAGAGCGCAGAACGTCTCTATTCGCTACGACGCGTCGCTATCGCTACGCCAATGGCGGCGTGTCCATAACTACGCATCAGGGCATAGACTACGGCTGCCCGATCGGAACTCCCGTGGTCGCCGCCGGCACTGGTCGCGTAGCCATGGCGGCAGACAGGATAGTAAGCGGCAAAACCGTTATTCTGGAACATCTGCCGGGTACCTATACGATATACATGCACCTGGACACCATGAACGTAACCCCCGGAGACTATGTGCGCCGAGGTGCCAAGATAGGTACAGTAGGGAAGACGGGGTTGGCAACCGGGCCACACCTTCACTGGGAACTTCGCGTTATGGGTGTGGCCAGTGACCCTGAAGCGCTCATTGGTCTTGACAAAATGCCGAGTATCCGTACAATACACCCCGCTATCGAGGGGAGGTGATTTTTTATCAGCCAGATTATAGTAGACGAGAGCGAACCGCTCGAGAAGGCTTTGAAGCGCTTCAAGCGCATGGTCGAAAAAGAGGGCATCATTCGCGAGTGGAAGAAACGCGAGTACTTCGAGAAGCCTTCCGCCATAAGAAACCGCAAGGAGAAGGCGATGCGCCGGAAACTCATGCGCAAGGTTCGCAAGCCCCGCGATGGCAAATCGTACTGATTGACAAA
>JAFGUM010000322.1 GCA_016938515.1 Spirochaetales bacterium
CAGCACTGGTATTTCAGCTACTGTGCATAGAAATATTCTTGACAAGTAGCCAAGTGGCGCGGAAACTGTACCAGCGCGGGTGCTACCCGTAGCAATCTTTCAGTTTTCAGGTATGGAGGCCATATCGTGAAGTTCAAGAATCTTTTAATCGCGTCGCTACTGCTCTTTGTGGTGGCGATGTCCGCGTTCGCCGTTGGAGGCAAAGACGGCGGAGCAGACATGATCAAGGTAGGCTGGTTCGGCGCGCTCACCGGCGACCAGGCCGTATGGGGCAACAACGAGTACAACACGGTCAAGATGCTCTTTGAAGAGATCAACGCAGCTGGTGGTGTTACCGTTGGAGGCAAGACCTACGGGCTCCAGGTCATCGGTTACGACAACAAGGGAGACGCGCAGGAAGCGGTCAACGTGGTTCGTCGCCTGACCAGCCAGGATAAAGTTGTAGCCATCCTCGGGCCCAACGCTTCTGGCAACGCCATCCCGATAGCCCCGATCCTCGAGGCGGCCAAAGTGCCGGATATCGCCACCGTAGCCACCAACCCCAAGGTCACGGTGCTCGATGGCAAGGTAAAGCCGTACAACTTCCGCGTCTGCTTCATCGACCCCTACCAGGGCGCGGTCGCGGCCGGTTATGCCTATGAAGTGCTCGGCGCCCGCAAGGCAGCCGTACTCTACGACGTGTCCGACGACTATTCCCAGGGTCTGCGCGAGTTCTTCATCGAGAACTTCAAGAAGAACGGTGGAACGATCGTAGCCGATGAGTCCTTCAAGTCCGGCGACGTAGACTTCAGGCCGCAGCTGTCCAAGATCAAGGCCCAGAACCCCGACATCATCTTCATGCCGTACTTCTTCAAGGAAGTCGCCCTCTCCGCCAACCAGGCGCGCGAGCTCGGCATGACGCAAGTGCTGATGGGTGGCGACGGCTGGCCGAGCGAGCAGCTTATCAGCATGGGCGGCGCCGCGGTAGAAGGCTGCTACTTCGTCAACCACCTCGACTACGACGATCCCGACGTGCAGGACTACAAAGCCCGCTACCTCAAGAAGTACGGTGTTGAGACCGAACTCAACGGGTACCTCGTTCACGACGCCGTTCTTATGCTCAAAGACGCACTCGAGCGCGCGGGCGAGCCTACCGGTGAGGCGATCGCCAAGGCTCTCGAGAGCACCAACATCAAGGGAATCACCGGTACCATCCGCATCAACCCGGCTACCCACAACCCCGAAGGTAAAGACGCCGCCATCCTGAAGATCGTCAGCGGCAAGTACGTGTTCCAGCAGAAGTACGCCGCCAAATAAGGGCGCTCCTGCGATTTTTTACTGATTTGCATGCACTACCGGGAGCGCCCCAGCGGGCGCTCCCGTCTCGATTCGGGGCTCACCCCGGATAGTCCCGGGACGGCGTATCGCCGCCCTCATCCAGTGGGCGGCCACGTCGCCTGATTCGCGGAGCGGATATGTCACAATTCCTCCAGCAGATGATCAATGGCCTGTCAATCGGGAGCGTATACGCCCTGATGGCCGTGGGCTATTCGCTCGTCTATTCGATCATGAACTTCTCGAACTTCGCCCATGGCGGCGTCATCATGTTCGGGGCGTACTTCGGGTTCTTTGGCATGACCATGCTCAAGTTGCCGTTCATCGCGGCATTCGCGCTGGCTTTCATCGGCACGGCTGTTTTGGCCGTGGTCATAGAGCGTATCGCGTATAAACCCTTACGCGAACGTAGCGCACCATTTCTGTACTTCATCATCTCTGCCATGGGTGCGTCTATTTTCCTCGAAAACATTATCATCGCGACGATTGGCCCCACCTTCCGCACGTACCCGGAGGTCTGGTCGCGATCTTCCATAGCGATAGGCCCGCTGGCCATAGGGCGGCTCGACCTGATCATGTTCGGCGTCTCTGCGGTAAGCCTCACGGCTCTCGTGCTGTTCATAGACAAGACCAAGATGGGCAAGGCCATCCAGGCTTCCGCCTACAACATGAAGGCCGCCGCCCTGATGGGCGTAAACACCGATCGCGTCGTGATGATCGTGTTCGCGCTCGGCGGCCTGCTCGCGGGAATCGCCGGCGTATTCTTCGGCATGAAGTACACGGTGTACCCCCAGATAGGAAACATAACGACGAAATCCTTCGTCGCAGCGGTATTCGGGGGGCTCGGGTCGCTACCTGGCGCCGTGCTCGGCTCGGTACTGCTGGGCATCATCGAGACGCTCGTGGCCGGTTACCTCTCCAGTCAGTTCCGCGACCTGATCGCGTTCGTCATATTGATCGGCGTCCTCGTGTTCCGGCCTACCGGCATCATGGGCAAGGCGACCGAGGACAAGGCGTAGGAGGCCGGCATGGACGCGTATCTCGAAGGCATCATCATGCTCTCCGGCATCAACCTGATAGCGGTGCTCGGCCTGAGCCTGCTTACCGGGTTTGCCGGTCTCTTCTCGTTCGGCCACGCCGGCTTCATGGCCATAGGCGCCTATTCGGCGGCCATCGTAACGACCATATTCAAGCTGCCGTTTTCACTCGGCCTGGCCGCGAGCGCCATCGTCGCAGCTGGCGTCAGCTGGCTCATCGGCCGCGCGACGCTCAAGCTCAAGGGTGACTATTTCTGCATCGCCACGCTCGGTTTTGGCGAAGCTATCAGGCTGATACTGGACAACTTCCAGGGGCTCGGCGGCGCTCGCGGCTGGCCTGGCATTCCTCCCCATACGGCTCTGTGGAACATACTGCTGCTCGACGTCATCGGCGTCGTTCTGCTGGCCCATCTCGTGCGCTCGCGCCACGGCCGCAACATGATTGCGGTTCGAGAAGAAGAGCTGGCCGCGCAGGTCGCCGGCATAGACACGTTCCGCTACAAGATGATGGCCCTCGTCATCAGCGCGGCGTACGCTGGCGTCGCCGGCGCGCTGCTCGGCCACTACATGACCTTTATACAACCCAAAATGTTCAGCATGGTCAAATCGACGGAGCTCACCATCATCGTCATATTTGGTGGTCTTGGCAGCATTTCGGGTTCTGTACTGGGCGCGGTCGTGCTCACGTTCCTGCCCGAGCTGTTACGCGCGGTCGACAAGTGGCGCCTCGTGGTGTACGGCCTCGCCGTCATAGGCATCATGATAGGCAGGCCGCGGGGCTTGATGGGCGGCTTCGAGCTTACTCCCTCGTCGGTCAAGCGCTGGATCGCCGATCGAAAGGACGCGAAGACGGCTAAAGCAGACCGGATGGCAGAGGACGCCGGCAACGGAAAGGACGTACGATGAGCGATATACTGGAGGTCCGCGGCCTCACGAAACGCTTTGGTGGCCTGGCCGCCGTGTCCGAAGTAGACTTTTCCGTTCGCGAAGGCGGTATTCTAGGATTGATAGGGCCTAACGGCGCCGGCAAGACGACCATCTTCAACCTGATCACGGGCGTGTACAAGGTTACATCGGGTACCGTAACGTTTCAGGGTAAAAACATAACCGACATGGAACCATACCTGATAGCCGACCTTGGCATCACGCGCACCTTCCAGAATATACGGCTGTTCAAAAATCTCACCGTGTTTGAAAACGTGCTTACCGCCTGCCACGCCAGCGCCAGCTACGGGCTCGTTGATTCGTTCCTGCGACTGCCCCGCTTCCGCCGGGAAGAAAAGGCGCTGCAGGAAAAAGCACTCGAGCTGCTGAGCATTCTTGGCCTGGCGGACCGCAAGGAAGCCATAGCCAACGGCCTGCCGTACGGCCTGCAACGGCGGCTTGAAATAACGCGGGCGCTCGCTCTCGACCCCAAGCTGCTCCTGCTGGATGAACCAGCGGCCGGCATGAACCCCGACGAAACCGAGCAGCTGATGCGGCTGATAGGCGATATCCGAGACCGGTTCAAGCTGTCGGTTCTCGTTATCGAGCACCACATGGACCTCGTCATGAAGCTGTGCGAACGCATCGTCGTGCTCAATTTTGGCCAAAAACTGGCTGATGACGAACCGGATGGCATACGCGGCGACAAGCGTGTGGTCGAGGCTTATCTCGGCGGAGGAGACGAATAACCATGCTGAACGTAGAAAACCTCCACGTGGCCTACGGCGGAATCAGGGCGCTCAAGGGTGTGTCGCTAACGGTAAACGAGGGCGAAATAGTTACGATTATCGGCGCCAACGGCGCTGGCAAATCCACGCTGCTCAACGCCATCTCCGGATTCCTCAAACCCGCCGCCGGATCAATCTCGTTCAAGGGCAAGCCGCTGGCGCGTAGGCCCGACCTGATCGTGCGGGACGGCGTCTGCCACGTTCCGGAAGGCAGGCTCGTGTTCGCCAACCTGTCGGTGGAAAACAACCTGGCCATGGGCGCGTACCTTCGCAACGACAAGAAAGCCGTGGCAGACGACCTGGAACGCGTGTACGCGCTGTTCCCGCGCCTGGCCGAACGGAGCAAACAGTCGGCCGGTACGCTGTCCGGGGGAGAGCAGCAGATGCTGGCGATGGGTCGCGCGCTGATGACCGACGGAGAGCTCGTGCTGATGGACGAACCGTCGCTCGGCCTTGCGCCGCTTCTCGTGCAGACCGTCTTCGAAATAATCGGGGAGATTCACAAGCTGGGCAAGACAATCCTGCTCGTCGAGCAGAACGCCTTCAAGGCGCTATCCGTGGCTGATCGGGCGTACGTTCTGGAGCAGGGGCGCATCGTCCGCGAGGGCAAGGCGAGCGAGGTGGCCGCCGACCCCGCGGTGCGCGACGCATACCTTGGCGCCGAAAGCAAGGCCGGCGGCTGAGCTGACGAATCAAGCCCGGAAAATCAAGCTGATAACGCTTCAGGGGGGAACGATGCACTACGAAGGCCTTATAGTAATCGCAGCCGGGTTGTTCAGCGCCGCTGGCGGCCTATTCAACTGGGAATGGTTCATGGGCGCGAGAAAAGCCGAGTTTTTTGTTAAAAGGCTCGGGCGTGATGGAGCGCGCATCTTATACGGCGTGCTCGGAGGGGTCATCGCGATAGTAGGCACCCTCATACTCGTAGGCGTCATCCAGTCCTGATACTCAAGAACGGCAGCTCCGATGATCCGGGTAGCCCTTCAGACGGGCTACCCGGAAAGCTCAGTCGCCTTCCTTTACTATTTCCACCTTGATGGCGTCTACCGCATTGGCGGCGGGGGGGATGGTAACGGTGAGGATGCCGCTCTTGTACACCGCCTTGGCTGCAGCCTGGTCGTACTGGTCTGCTGGAACGCGGTACTCCCTGCGGTTCACGTCTTTTATGAAAGGCTTCTGGCTACCGGCAAACCCAGTGCTTCCCTGCGCAGGCGCCTTGGCGGTAAGCACCATGGCGTCTCCCTTGAACGACAGGTTTATTCCCGATTCATCAAAGCCGGGGAGCTGAAAGCGGAATACCAGAGAGCCTTCATCGTTGTTGAAGGAATCGCAGCGGGGGTACACCAAGTTTTCAAAGCCCAAGTCAAACGAGCCGGGTGCCGAGCAGGATTCGGCGTACCCGTGCGCTTTGGCTTCCTCTGCCATCACGCGGGCAAACTCTCTGGCTCCAGAATTGAGTTCGCGAACAAGGTCTTCCAGTGTTTCGTTGATGTTAAAGGTGCTGGACACGATGGTCCTCCTTGGCACACCGCCATCGCGGCGGATAGCCTCTGGCTCCCCGCGCTATCCACGCGGAAATCCAGACTTATCGGCATAGCCCTCCGTACGGAGCGGCTTCTAGTTTCGCCCGTTCTACCGCGACGAAACCACCATATAAAATTACCGCTTTCTGCCCCCATCGGCAAGGGCAAGCGCGTGTAAGCCTGTAATAATGAGCATTTGCTTCATTTTGACTCATGGTTTACTATTACAACCATGATTGAAATAGATGAAAAGTCGACTTGGCGAGCCCAGGCATCGGCTGTAACAACCTTCAAATACCTGAACCCCAAAGAGCTCGACACGCTCCTCGAGAACTCGTCGATAATGACGTACGAAGACGGTGAAACGATAGTTTGCGAGAGGGAGATCACCCCGTACTTCTACGCTATCCTGGACGGGTCGGTCTGCGTGAGCGTGGCGGAAACCTCCCAGGACGGCGACTCGAAGGACGTGTATATCTGCACCCTGGGCCCCGGCGACGCTTTCGGCGAGGCGGGCATCTTCATCAAAGTCAAACGCACCGCGACGGTCAGGGCGTCCGGAGAAGCGACGATCCTTCGCCTGCACCGCGACGAGATCAGCGCCTTCATGCGTAGCCAGCCCAGCGGCGGCAACAAGCTGTTGCTGGTCATCATCTACAGCCTGCTGCGCAAGCTGCGCGCCGCCAACCAGGAGCTGGCGTACGAGCGGAAAGACGACATCGACCAGGCCGACGTAGACAACCTGCTCGCCGAAATGATGGGAAACTAGCAACTCAAGAGGAGGCTGTATGGATCACGATGGCCGCATAGATGCGAGTGTCGCTCAGCTGTACCTCGATCTGGCGGGAACGATGTTCGTCGTCATCGGCCGCGACGGTTCCATCAAACTTCTCAACAAAGCCGGCTGCAGGATTCTCGGTGTTGCCGCCGAAGACGTTCTGGGCAAAAACTGGTTTGACCTGTTCGTCCCCCCGGCCATCAGGGAAGAGGTCAAGCGCGTTTCAGGAATGATATTCAGCGGTCATTTAGAGCCGGGGGAATACCACGAGAACAAGGTGCTCACCGTGAACGGGGAGGAACGCCTTATAGCCTGGCACAATGCCATTCTGCGAGACGAAAACGGCGTTATTACAGACACGATAAGCTCAGGCGAAGACATCACCGAACGGCGACACCTTGAAGAATCGCTACGAGTCAGCGAAGCCCTGTACAGAACCCTGTTCGACGTACTACCGATGGGAGTTACCATCTCTGACGACAAGGGCGGCATCGTAAAGACAAACAAGCAGGCCAGTGACATCCTGGGCATTGATCCCCTGGAGCACGTCAAAAGGCGTCTATCCGATCCCCGATGGCGCATACTCAGAAAAGATGGCACGGAGTTTCCCCCTGAAGAATACGCGAGTGCCATAGCGCTCAGGGAGCAACGCCTCGTCGAGAACGTCGAGATGGGCGTCTACAGAGGCGACGACAGCCTTGTATGGCTCAGCGTCTCCGCCGCGCCGGTGCCGGTCGAGCACTACGGCGTAGTGGTCGTCTACCATGACACAACCGAGCAGGTGCGCTCGGAGGAGCGGATACGCTCTCTACTGGCTGAAAAGGAGCTGATACTCAAGGAAACGCATCACCGCGTCAAAAACAACATGAACACGATAAGCAGCCTGCTTACGCTGCAGGCGCACAATCTGCAAGGCGAAGCGGGAGATTATCTTCGCGAAGCCGCGAGCCGGGTGCAGAGCATGATGCTGCTCTACGGCACGCTGTATCAGAGCGAGGACTTCAACGCGCTGCACGTCGGACCTTTTCTGACGCGTATCGTGGAGCAGGTACTGGAAATATTCAACGCGGCAGAACGGGTCAGGGCAACCATTCTCATAGACGATTTTACGCTGGGCTCCAAGAGCCTGACGCCTCTGGGCATCGTCGTCAACGAAATGGTTACCAACTCCCTTAAATACGCGTTCAATGATGTACCTGAGCCATTAATCAGGCTTGCAATTACCAGGAACGGGTCGACGGTGGTAGTCGTCTAC
>JAFGUM010000323.1 GCA_016938515.1 Spirochaetales bacterium
ATGGCGGCTTCGGTACCCAGCGGTGTCTCGTCTACTCCCGGCGGGCACGCGCTGAACAATACTACTGAAATAACGAAAATTGGCAGGAGAGCGGCGCGTAGCACCGCGTTCCTCTTTGTGCTTGTCATTGTTTCCTCCATGCTGTGGTTAGTAACTAACAGCTTGATAGCAATAACCATGCCAGAAAATATCGTTAGTAATAATTAATAATTTCGTCTTATGCAATGAATTGCCCGCATGCGGAATTGGTATTCCGTTAATCGGTGTCAGTTTTTTCGTAAATCAGTAAAAATACTCGCAAATTGCGAAAATGGTGATACTGTAGTATGGGATGGAGGAACGCTGTGTCGGACATCACGGTGCTCTGCGTTGACGATGAGCAGTACATAGTCGACAGTATCCGCGACTTCATTTCCGGCGAGTACGCCTGTACCGCGTGCACCGACCCGGTACAATCGCTGGAGTACCTGCGGCAGACGCCGGTAGACATTCTTGTAGTCGACTACCGTATGGCCGGGATAAGCGGCCTTGATCTGCTCAGGGAAGCGCGCAAGCTCGACGCGTACATGGTGGGCATCCTGCTCACGGCGTACGCTGACAAGAACCTGCTCGCCAACGTCCTCAACGACAGCCTCGTGTACAAGGCTCTCGAAAAGCCTCTCGACCTGCAGCGTCTCAAGTTTGAGCTGGACGAGTCTGCAAGGCAGATACGGGATAAGCGTGAAAACCAGGAGAAGCTGAGGGACATTTACCGCTTCCTCTCCGGGGCGGGCGACGACGGCTTTGGTTTTATTGGCAAGGATGGCGACCTCGCGGATCTGTGGCGCACCGTAGAGCGCATAGCTCCTACCGACGAAAACGTGCTCGTCACCGGCGAGACGGGTACCGGCAAGGATGTAATTGCCAGGCAGCTGCACGCGATGAGTACCCGGGCGGACAAACCCTTCATTAAAATTAATTGCGGGGCTATTCCGGCACCCCTCATCGAGAGCGAGTTGTTTGGCCATGAGAAAGGCGCGTTTTCAGGAGCCGACAGGCGCAAGTTCGGCAAGATAGAGCTGGCTCATCGGGGTACGCTGTTCCTCGACGAAGTAGGGGAGCTGCCCGTCGATTTGCAGACCAGGCTATTGCACGTGGTGGAAGACAAAGTGGTGGAGCGGGTAGGCGGCACGCAGCCGATACGCGTTGACTTCAGACTGGTGTCGGCTACCAATCGCGCTCTCGAGACGGCGGGCGCGGAAGAGTTTCGCCGTGACCTGTTCTACCGCATAGCCACGGTGCACTTAAAACTGCCGGACCTCGCTAGCCGCCAGCGCGATCTTCCTGTACACATTCTTTCCCTCGTTGAGCGGAACGCCCGCCTGTTCGGAAAGATCGCCACGCGCGTCAGTCCCGATGCGATGCGACTGTTGTGTTCGTACTCGTGGCCGGGCAATATCAGGGAACTGGACAACGTGATCAAGCGTGCGCTGCTGATGAAATCCCCTGTTGATGACGAGCTGACACTGGTGGACATGAAGGCCGTGATGGAAGCCGCTGTCGCGACAACCTCCGGTGCCTTCGATCAGATCGCGCGTGACATCATGGCCGGCTCGTTCAGCTTCAGCTCGACCGAACGGGAGTTGCTACAAAGGGTGCTGACGCTGAGCGGCGGTCGCATTATGGAAGCCGCACGCATAACGGGCATCTCCAAGGATCGATTCTACCGGCTGCAGGACAAGCCTCCGACATGAGCCGAGCGGTACTGCTCGCGCTCGTCGCGCTACTGTTCTCGTCGTGCGCGCCCGTGAGCGAGCCGACGCGGGTAAGCACGACTGCCGCTGACGCGCGCATCGACCTTTCAGAATGGAATTTCGAACGGGATGGCGTCGTACGCCTCCTGGGCAACACCTGGGAGCTGTACTGGTGCTCGCTGTACGCGCCGGACGATTTCAGCCTTGGTCGCGTAGCTCAAGAACCGGTGCTGGTGTGGGGTACTACGGGGTGGCATGACGTGCTGGTAGACGGCGAGCCGCTCGGCCCGGACGGCTTCGCGACGTACAGAACCCGGATCATGGTGCCAGAAGCCGGGGCAGTATACGGCTTTTACATCCAGAACCAGGATTCGGCGTACCTGCTTTGGATGGACGGGGTTCTCGTCGCCGAAAATGGCAGGGTTGCCACGTTCCCCGAAGGCTACGAGCCGCAGCGCCTGCCCAGGCTGTTCTATCACTGCGCGCGTGGAACGGAAATCGAGCTCGTGTTCCAGATAGCCAACTACACGCACAAATGGGGTGGTCTTACCAACAACGTGTACATGGGTCTCCCCGATCAGATGCTTTCGTACGTCGACACGCTCTACGCTACAATACAGTTTCTTTCAGGCGCCATACTGCTGATGTCCCTGTACCAGCTGTTCCTGTACATAAACAGGCGCAAATCTATATCTTCGCTGTACTTTTCGTTATTCTGTTTTTCTGTTCTATTCTGGTACCTGTTCAACGGGGACTACCAGTTCTTCAGGCTGTTTCCCTGGTTTCCGCTCGTGTTGGGGATACGCTTGCAGTACGCAGCCCCGATCAGCGTGATGCCATTCCTTTTGCTGTTTATAGACGAGGCGTATTCAGGCGGCTCCCGCCTGAAGGCTCGCCCAAGGGCGGTGCGCGTGTTCGCGTACGCTAGTTTGGCTTTAGTGCTCGTACCGTTGCTGACGCCCGTAAGGTTTTTTACCGTGTATATCATGCCGGTGTACTATGCGCTGGTTGCGGTGGGCATAGTTTTCATGCTCGTGCTGCTGGCGCGCGCGTGCGTCGCCAGGCATCTGGGTTCTCGCTATTCGATGGCGGGTTTCCTGGCGTTTCTGGGGACTGTCGTGTACGACATCATTGTAGACAGGAAACTCATTGACGGCAGCACGTACGGGCCGTTCTCTCCTGCCGGGTTATTCGTGTTCATGCTGTTCCAGGCATTTGCGTTAACCAGAATATACAGTCACGACTACGAGATTCTCGATGACCTCAAGAACAATCTGGAGGAGAAGGTGCGGCTGCGCACCGCTGAACTGCACCGCACCCGCGAGGGCCTGTACAGAAAAGAACGGCTCGTGGCGCTTGGCACGCTCGCTGGCGGTGTAGCACACGAAATACTGAACCCGCTGAGCGGGATAACAGGACCGCTCGACGTGGTTCGCAAGGAAATTGCCGACTCGGAGCTGGCGGGGAGCGAGTCGCTCGCCAGGCACCTTTCATATATAGAACAAAACACACAGAGCATAGGAGCGGCCGTCAAGAATCTCGACGCGCTGATCAAGGACAGGGAAATAGTGAAATCACCGGTCGGGCTGTTGCCGGCAGCGCGCAAGGCTGTGGCTCAGTGCTCCGCTCCCGATCGCGCGATGGTGCGCGCGGTGATCGACGACAGCGTTGATGTAGAGCTGCCCGGAGACGCCGGCATGATACAGCAGATACTCACCATCGTCCTCGACAACGCTATGCGCGCGATTGAACTGGAGGGGGAAGTACGCATCCGGTATTCGCCGGAAGAAAAAGCAATAGTCATAGAGGACGACGGATGCGGCATGAACGAGGATGAGATAGCCCAAGCTTTTAACCCATTCTATACTACCAGGGCGAGCACGGGAGGCACGGGTCTCGGCCTGTACCTGGCGCAGCAGCTGGCTTCCAGCCTCGGCTGGACCATCTCGCTCGAATCAACACCCGGAGAAGGCACTCGCATCATCATCGCGACGCGCTGAGCCCCCCTACAGTATCTTCTTGAACGCCTTTACCGGGGTCTCGCCGTCGTGAGACAGCATCTCGTCGACTATGGTTCTGGCTGCGTCCGGGTGCGCCAGGGACAGGGCGTTGGCGCTCATGCGCTTCTTGAGCTCTGGGTTGGACAGTATCTGGTCCACCTTGTAGCCTATCGTGATGGCGTTGTTGGGCATCACGCCAGCGCCGTTTTCCAGGATGTGGTACGTGTTGAACAGCTCCTGCCCCGGTATGGGGTCCCAGATGACCATCGGCACGCCGCAGACGAGGCACTCGCTCGTCGTCAGCCCGCCTGGCTTGCCTATGAAGAC
>JAFGUM010000324.1 GCA_016938515.1 Spirochaetales bacterium
GTCTTGGGAGAATACTCGTAAAGATCAGACACCTTGACCATGTATATACACGCGTAGTCGTCTATCTGGCCTGCGTATCGGCTTTCCTCATGACCCGCGCGCAGCACTTCTCCCCAGTATGGATTGAAGTGTTGCCTGAGCGTCGTCAGTTTTTCCGATATATCCTGGTTTATCTGATCTGATTCTTCAAACAGGCTGTCGAGTTTTTTCCTGTCGGCTGGCAAGCCTTCATATCTGTCTAAATCCATCCTGTTCACCTGCGCTTCTATGCGCCCCTTGCGCTCCATGAGGTCATCTATTTCAAGCTGCAGGCTGTGTGCGGCTTTGAGGCTCTCTATTTCCGAGCCAAGATCATTGAGGACCAACGCAGTGCGCCAATCGCAACGCTTTTTTATTGAGACGACGTCACCGTAGATATGATCTCCAATATACAGTATCTCGCGACCATCAAGGCCCAGGCTCTTCTGAAGCGGTTTGAACCATCCACCCTGGAAGATGCCGTTGGCAAGGGAGCCGTCCCAGTTGCTCATGAGTCCGGAGTCTGGATCTATTCTCAGAAAGCGGCTGGGGCGTTCAAAAAACCTGGGCTTGTCTGCCAGCGTTATTACCACGTCAAACACATCACGCCAGCTCCGATGGTGCTTCCAGTACGGGTCAAGCGTATAATCCAGCATGGCCCGGGTAAACGAGTAATCAGAGTTGGTGATGATCATCAGCTTTTTGCCGTAATCTTTATATCGTTCCAGCAATGCTGGTACCAGCGGATCCTGTATAACGTACCGCTCCGGGTTTGCCAGAACGACTTTTCTAATCGAACCATTGCGGTGAACGCTGTCAATTGCCTCAGACACATCAGCCGCCATCGTGGCAAAGTCCGGCAGAACGGTGCCGCGAGTCTTCAGATCGACGAGCTGTGCGTACAGTACCCCGGTGGATATGGAGAACAGCGTGTCCAGTGGCAAGAACGACGGGTCTGAAAGCTCGACGGCGACGTTCTGGTACATGGCCTTCATAGCACGGAAATCTATTGGCTCAAGCCCGTGAAAGGCCATTTTTATCTTGCCGTACCTGCTCAGCTTGAGCAAATTGCCGTTTCGCCTGTCTATGACAAGACCCACGATGGCACGGGCAGGGTTGAAACGGAGTTCAAGGACGTCGTCAGGATAACCGCCTTGTTCTACGAGCAATCGGGCTGCGAGATCATGCGACAGTTCCTCAAAGGCGTCGCTGTCATAGCGCACGAGCGTATAGTCCATGTCAAATCCCAGGAGCGCTATGTGCTTTAAGTTGAGTGAACGATTGACAAAGATGCTCAAGACGTACTCCAGTGCCTCTTTCCGGTCAGCATTCGATAGCCAGCATCAGCTCCTCTTCCCAGAACGATGCCGGGTAACGCGCGGGGGCTTCCGGCTCCACAGGAGGCATGTTTGAGATTCGCTCCGCTTCCAGCGCTTCCCATTCAGCGTGGCGTACACCCTTCAGGAATTTGTCAGCTACGCTCGGAAATAGTTCAAGCAGCAGTTCTTCCTTTTCGCCAGAGGCGAGCCGGAGTCCGCCACATTCGTCTAGCTCAGGGTTGGGTTGCTTGGCGTACTTGCTCGTGTCGTATGGCGTTTCTACACGGACGCCGGCTATCTTTTCACGGAATGCTGGATCCACCGGGAAGGGCGTGCGGCCGTACGATCCCTTTACCAGCTCTATGAAGTTCTTGGAGACGTTGGTGTAGAATGGTTTGCCCTGTGACTTGTCGACTATGCAGTTGACCGCCTGCACGCCCACTATCTGGCTCGTGGGCGTTACCAAGGGGGGGACGCCCGCGTCTAGCCTGACCTGCGGCACGATGGAAAGCACTTCATCAAGGTGTTGCTCCAGCTTGTACTCTTTGAGCTGCGCCATCATGTTTGTGTACATACCGCCGGGAATCTGGGCGGTTTTGACTATTGAATCGGGTTCCGGGTAGTTGAAAGCAGCCTCAATGCTCTGGCATAGCCTGAGCGCCTCGTCTGTCTTGCCAGCCAGTGCTGCTTCCACGGCGCCGTCAAGCAGGGCTGTTAACTCGGGGCTGGGCTCGAAGCTGGTCAGGTCAATTTCCGGCGGCAGCCTCTTGTACTGGTCGAACTTGGCCAGCTCTGATCTGATGCTTCTGAGCTCCGCGTTGATGGCAGCTACCGAGGCTTTATCTACTCCTGTTTCGATGCCCAGCCTGTCCGCAAGGAGCTGGACTATCTCGTACGCTGGTGCCGCGGGGCCGCCGGAAAAATTCATGATAACCGTATCGACTATATCTACCTTGTGCACCATGGCCATAAGAAGGCTGGCGGTGCCGTAGCCAGGGGTACAGTGCGTGTGCAGATCGATGGGCAGGTCAACTTCGTTTTTGAGCGCCTTGATGAGTTCGGCGCTCGTAGCCGGATCGACGAGTCCCGCCATATCCTTGATGGTAATCATATCGGCGCCTGCAGCCGCCAACTCCTTGGCTTTGCGGACAAAGTAGGGGACGCCGAACAGAGTGCCGGGAATTTTCCTGCCCTTGAAGAACGCGGAAACGCGATCACCCATCGTGAATTTTGGATCAACGGTATAACAGACCGCGCAGTCTGCCGTTCCACCATTTTCCTTGACGTAGCGAATGGTGCTCGTCATGTTGTCTATGTCGTTGAGCGCGTCGAATACGCGCATGATATCGATGCCAGATCGCACCGAGTTGCGGCAGAACCCTTCTATTACTGAATCGGGGTAGGGGTTGTAGCCAAACAAGTTGCGCCCTCGTGACAACGCGGTGAGCTTGGATGTTCCGGCGATACCGTCGCGGATGCTTTCCAGTCGGGTCCATGGATTTTCATTAAGGTAGCGCATAACCGAATCGGGAACTGCGCCGCCCCACACTTCCATGGCGTAAAAACGAGCCGTCCTGTACAAGGGCAGAACAC
>JAFGUM010000325.1 GCA_016938515.1 Spirochaetales bacterium
CAGCTACTCAACAGGGTTAAAGGTGACGAGATGACCATAGCGATGTACGTAGGTTTCTCCATGGTAACCTTTTTTTCCATCCTCTGGTTACTCCTACCCTATTCGAACCCGACTATGGTATGGGGCTATGCGGGACAAGGCCTGCGAACCACCATAACCCTGGATAACTATTGGGGCCAGATTCTCAATAATTTCCTGTCAGTGCGCATAGGCGAAAGCTTTTTCATCCCTACTGGAATGATACTGTTCGTGTTGCTCTGCGCCTTGCTCGTGTACCTCTTTTTCCGTTCAAAAACCGGCACCGCCATGACTGCCGTTGGATCAAACCCCGACTTTGCCAGGGCAGGCGGTGTCTCGGTAGACAAGATGCGCACTATAAGCGTAATCGTATCCACCATGCTTGGCGCTATAGGAATACTGGTATACCAGCAGAGCTACGGATTCATACAGCTCTATCAGGGACCCTTGTACATGGCCTTCCCGGCGGTAGCGGCGCTGCTCATAGGCGGTGCCAGCGTCAACAAGGCCAGCATGGTCAACGTGCTCGTAGGGACGCTTCTGTTTCAGGGTATTCTGACGATGACGCCAAGCGTCATCAACAGCGTGCTCAAAACTGACATGTCCGAGGTGCTGCGCATCGTGCTCTCGAACGGCATGATTCTCTACGCGCTGACCAGAAAGACGAAGGTGACCAAATGATCAAGAAAACGAGCACACGCCGCTTTTTTGCGGATAATGTGGTGGTGATCATCTTTCTCGTTCTGACAGCAGCCGCAACACCAGTGTCCGGCTTGTCAGCCGGCTATATCATACAGGAAATTCTCACCCGTATTGGCCGTAACTCTTTCCTGGTATTCAGCCTCATACTGCCCGTAATGGCGGGTATGGGACTCAACTTCGGCATGGTGCTAGGCGCTATGGCCGGTGAGATTGGTCTTATTTTTGCGGTTGACTGGAACATTGTAGGCGTACAGGGGCTAATATTTGCCAACCTCGTAGGAATGCCAATAGCCATATTCCTCGGCTGGCTCTGCGGCGAGGTACTCAACCGAGCCAAAGGCCGCGAGATGGTCACCGGGTTTATCCTGGGTTTCTTCATGGACGGCATATATCAGTTCGTCGTACTATATCTGATGGGCAGCGTCATACCGATGCGCTCAGCGGCCATTACGCTGAGCCGAGGCTTCGGCATACGAAATACCCTTAACCTGGACTCAGTGCGACAGAGTCTGGATAACCTCCTCATGTTCAAGGCCTTCGGCATAAACCTCCCTATAGCCACCTATCTTATAATCATCCTGCTCTGCGTATTCATAATCTGGTTTAGAAAAACCAAACTTGGGCAGGATATGCGGGCTATTGGCCAGGATCAGATCGTTTCAAATGCTTCGGGCATACCTGTGGCGCGAACACGGGTCATCGCCATCATCATATCCACGATACTGGCCATGGTAGGACAGATTATTTTTCTGCAGAACATGGGCAATATGGCAACCTATAATGCCCACAGGCAGACGGGCTTCTTTGCCGTAGCGGCAATACTCGTGGGCGGCGCATCGGTTACCAAGGCTACCATACCCAATGTATTCGTCGGTGTCGTACTATTGCACCTGATGTACATCGTAATGCCACGGGCAGGAGCCCAGCTATTCGGCTCGGCGCAGATAGGCGAATACTTCCGCGATGCCTTCAGCTATGGCGCCATAGCCCTGGCTTTGGTGCTTCACGCCTGGCGCAAACAGCGTGGCGTGGAGATAGACCGAGCAGGCCTCAGACAGGGTGTGGCGAGCGCTACACCCATCGAAGCCATCGAGCCTGTCAAGGAGGATACCCTATGAGCACGCCTTCCGAAGTGATACGCTCGACGCCTAAGAAGCGATTGATAATTCGCGGCCTGCTCATGCTGGCTTACATAACGCTTGCCATACTAGTCTTTGTCAACGGCCGCGGCCATACGCTGCTCCTGGACAACAAATCAGCCGCCGATGGCAGCTACGCGGGCCTCCGCATAGTCGACGCGACGGTAAACAACCAGGATCCCGTACAGCTTACGATGCGCGAGCGCGTCAAAGCCACGGTTATCGGGCAGAAGCACCGCATCGCCATAGACGTGGCGGGGCAGCGCTACGAAGCGACATTCAAGGTTCCGTTTGGCGAGGACTTCATTCTCGTCAGCCTGCCCAGGCTTGCGGCGGGCATAGACCCGTTCTGGGAGCCGTTCAGGTCCGAGGTGGTAGCTCCTCCGCCGGCAGAAGAGGAACCGCTGCCAACGCTGGACAGCCCGGCGCCGATAGGCGGCTAGGACAGACGTACAGTCTAAAGAAAAGAGCCGGC
>JAFGUM010000326.1 GCA_016938515.1 Spirochaetales bacterium
AGCAGAAGGTGCTCGGGGCATCGCGCAGGCGCGTCGTGCTCGCCGACGCTGCCAAGTACGGCAAGGAGGCTTTTTCAATTTTTGCCCGCTCCGGCGATGTTGACATCCTGGTCAGCGACGCGCGCTTCTCGAACGAGGCGGAGATGCGGGCTATGGGTCTTGAAGTGCTCAGGGCTGATCCTCTATGACGGCTTTGAGAGTACGCCACGGCGTGTCGGCTCGATCCGGCAGGGAGGGGTGATGGGCTACCTGGAAACGATGTTTTCATTCGAGGGTACGACGGTCGTGCTCACCGGCGGTGGCGGCGTTATCGCTGGCGCCATGGCCGAGGCTTTTCTACGCGCAGGGGCTTCTGTGGCGCTGTGGGGAATACGCATGGCGTCACTGGAAAGCGCCAGGCAACAGCTTCTGGCCCTGCCCGGGCTCGAAGACGCCGGCTCACGTGTGCGGCTGGTCGTTGCGGACACCGCCAACGAGGACGCCGTGAGGGCCGCCCTTGAGACCACGGCGGATGAACTGGGCGAGCCGCGCGTGCTCGTAAACGGCGTGGGAGGCAACCGCGGCAAGTCGAAGTTTGTCGATACCGACCTTGAGGTTTTCAACGAAATCCTCAGCTTGAACATCATGGCGGGACTGGTCGTTCCCACGAAGGTTCTAGCCGCCCGCTGGATCGCCAAAGGAGCACACGGGTCTATCATCAACATGGCATCGATGGCGTCGTACGTGCCGCTGTCGGGGGTATGGGCGTACGGTGCTTCCAAAGCGGCGGTGATGAACCTGACCATGGCAAACGCGCGCGAATTCGCGCCAGCGGGAATCAGGGTTAACGCCATAGCTCCGGGTTTCTTCATAGGAAAACAGAACAGGGCCCTGCTCATCGACGAGGAAACCGGCGAACTGACGCAGCGGGGCAAAGACGTGATAGCCCATACCCCGTATGGCCGCTTTGGCGATGTCTCCGAACTCGCGGGGACAACCCTGTTTCTGGCTTCTGACGCGGCATCGGGTTTTATTACCGGGGTGACAATACCCGTGGATGGCGGCTACCTGGTCAGCAATATCTGAACCCCTGACTTGCCCTTCGTGACTGACCAAACGCGGCTTGGAAAGCCAAAAGGAGATGTGGATGAAAACGTTTATGGACGATAACTTTCTTCTCGACGGCGAGACTGCCGGCCGGCTGTACCACGATTATGCCAAGGGCATGCCTATCCTCGATTACCATTGCCACGTTCCGCCACAGCAGATAGCGGAGAACCAGGGTTTTGAGAATATCACGCAGGTCTGGCTGCGCGGCGACCACTACAAGTGGCGCGCCATGCGTACCAATGGAGTGCCCGAGAAACTCATAACCGGAGACACGCCGGACAGGGACAAATTCAACGCATGGGCAGCCACCGTTCCACGGACGCTGGGCAACCCCCTGTACCACTGGACGCATCTGGAACTGAGGCGCGTATTTAGCATCGAGGAAACGCTTAGTCCTGCGAGCGCCGATCGAATATGGAACCGGAC
>JAFGUM010000327.1 GCA_016938515.1 Spirochaetales bacterium
AACTGGCTCTATAGACGGTTATTTTTTCCGCGGATGGGCTATTAGACTGGCCAGGTAGGGTTTCTTTTCAAGATCCTTGACGAGGCCGGCTTCGCGCTGCTTGTTGACGTAGGACGGCTCCTGGAAGCTGTACCGGTAGTTGGTATGAACGTCGTACGTGCCGCTCATCAGGGCGTACGCGTCCTCTGTCATCACGAGTTCCTCGTCGGTGGGTATTACGTACACCTTTACCTTGCTGTCCGGTGCGCTTATTTCCAGCTCGGCGTTACGGCACTTGGCCTTCTGGTTGCGGTCGGCGTCTACCTTGATGCCGAGCTCTTCCAAGCCGACGGTGGAAAGGTGCCTGGTAACCGGCCCCATCTCTCCAACACCCGCCGTAAACACGATGGCGTCAACGTGGCCGAGGGCCGCGTAATAGGCGCCTATGTACTTTTTGATGCGGTACCCTTCGAGCTCCTGCGCGGCGATGGCTATCTTGTCACCGGCTTCCGCGGCGTTTTCAATGTCCCGGCGGTCTGACCAGCGGCCAGTAACGCCAAGCACGCCCGATTCCTTGTTGAGCTTTTTCTCAACGTCGGCGGGTGACAGTCCAGCTTTCTTCATGATGTGGAAGATGATGCCGGGGTCTATGTCGCCGGAACGAGTGCCCATGACGAGGCCCTCGAGCGGGGTCATACCCATCGACGTATCATACGAGCACCCGTTCTTCACGGCGTTGATGGACGACCCGTTGCCGATATGCGCGATGATGAGGTTTGTCTCGAAGGGGTCCTTGCCGAGCAGCACGGCGGCTCGTTTAGCCGTGTACAGAAAGCTGGTACCGTGAAAGCCATAGCGGCGAACCATGTACTGGTCGTACCACTCGTGGGGAAGAGCGTAGAGGTAGCTCGTATCGGGCATGGTCTGGTGCCAGGCTGTGTCCATGATGGCGCAGTGCGGTACGTTGGGAAGGACTGCCTTGGCGGCTTCCACGCCCATTATATTGGCGGGATTGTGCAATGGCGCCAGATCTATGAGCTCTTTGAACGTTGCCAGGGATTCATCGTTTATGAGTACCGACCGGGCAAACTTCATGCCGCCATGCACCATGCGATGGCCGACGACGCCTATCTCGCTCATAGACTTGACCACGCCGTACTGGACATCGGTGATGGTCTTGAGGATGAGCTCTATGGATACGATGTGGTTGGGGCACTCGTGCTCTATGCTCACGTCGGCAACGCCCGGCGCCTTGTGGTTGATTACCGAGCCTTCCTGGCCGACGCGTTCAACGATGCCGCTGGCGAGTACGCTCTTCTTGTCCCAGTCGTAGACCTGGTACTTTACGGATGAGCTTCCGCAGTTGAGGGTGAGGATGACCATGGATTCTCCTTCTCGAGGTTATGAGCAACTGTAGCAGAGAGAGCGCCGCGGGTCTAGCCGAGCGCGAACTGGATAATGGGTATGATACAGACGACGATGAATATTATTTCGAGCGCGAGCATAGTTCTCTCGCTGCGCTCGCCCTTTACTATCTCGTAGACGTTCTGCAGGGCATCAAGGCGCCGCTCAACCGACCGTGTCCAGCCTCCGGTATTGAAAATACCGCAGATATGCTCGTACAGCGTACCCAGAAAATAGTCGCCGATTATCTTCGCGCTGTTCTCGAGGTTTTCAAGGATAAACAGCGCGTCCAGCCTGAGAGCCTGTATGGTGCTGAACTTCTTTTTCAG
>JAFGUM010000328.1 GCA_016938515.1 Spirochaetales bacterium
CTGTGACCGTCGATGATGAGGTCTATGCCAGGAACAGCCGCGGCCAGGCCCCTTGAGCCGGGGGTATATACTTCGTCGAGGCCGAGGTGAACCAGCGCTATGACGACGTGTACCTTTTCCTTCTCGCGCAGGATCTTGACCATTTCCTTGGCGATCTCAACCTCATCGGCGAATACCAGGTCTTTGACGATGGCCGGATTGCCTACCGTCTCGGTTTCTTTTGTAGTCAGGCCAAAAATGCCCACCTTGACGCCTTCGAAGGTCTTGATAACGTAGGGCTGATCCGCGACGTACTTGCCATCCTTCGTCTTGACGTTGGCTGACAGCATCGGGAACTCGGCGAGTGCTTTCTGCGATTCGAGCACGGGCAGCTCGTTGTCAAACTCGTGGTTGCCGAGCGTTACAGCGTCTACACCGAGCAGGTTAAACCCGAGAATGTCCGGCTCCGCTTTGAAAAAGTTGGATTCTGGCCTGCCCGTGTTGTAGTCACCGGCGTCGAGGTACAGCACGTTGGCGAACTCAGCGCGAACTTGCTTGATGAAGGTCGCTATGGCGGGCATGCCGGCCATGGCTACGCCGGGGTAGTTGTCAAACGCGATGGGATGACCATGCGTGTCGTTGGTATGCAGCACGGCAATCTGGATATCTACGCCGGCAGCGTATTCCGGCTGGCTGGCGCATCCAACCGCGAACAGCGCGGCGACGATGGCGAGCACCAAGGCGAATCGTTTCATGGAACCTCCCTTGAAATCAGACGATAGTAGAATGGCAACGGACACCGCAACGGCGCCGTTCGAGTCGATTATCGTACCACTGCCCTATCCGTAGTACAAGTGAAAACTTGGCTCTTTTTAACCGTTTTCTCATTATTACACGGCATATCTTGTCGCTGAAGCGGCCGGAACCCTATACTGCCCGCATGAACACACCCCGATCGAGCGGCGTACTGTTGCACCCGACATCCCTGCCCGGGCCCTACGGGGTGGGCGACATAGGTCCCGCGGCGGCGCGCTTCATAGACTGGCTTTCAGACGCGGGCCAGAGCGTCTGGCAGGTTCTGCCGCTCGGCCCCACCGGCTATGGCGACTCGCCGTACGCGTCGCTGTCCAGCTTCGCGGGCAACGAACTGCTCGTGTCACCCGATCTCCTGGCCCGCGACGGCCTCATTACCCAGAGAGAGCTGCTCGCAGCGAGGGTACCCGCTGGTGAGCGCGTAGACTACGGCGAAGTACTCCCCCGCAAGCGCGCGTTGCTAAGACTCGCCGCGTCCCGGGCCATTGATTCCCGGTGGCGCGAAGCCGAGCGGGAAGAGTTTGTACGCGACAACGCCTTCTGGCTCGACGACTACGCTCTTTTTTCCGACATCAAGGCAGAGTACGATGCCAAGGCCA
>JAFGUM010000032.1 GCA_016938515.1 Spirochaetales bacterium
AGCGAATACCGCGAGCGCGGCGACGGGGACAGAGCTTGAGCTTGAAGAAACGCTTGAACGAGTTGAAGATGAGTCGTTTCGCGGTATTCTGTCGTCACTCGCTGAAACCTTGAAGAAGGCAGACTGATAGATACCGCTGAAGAACTGCTAAATTCCGCTTGATTTTTATGGGAGTTCTACGTATCGTGGCGAACTTACAAAGCGTATGAGCCATACAATTGACATAGACGTATACGGCAAGGCAGAAAACCTTATGTGCGCGGGATGCTCCCACGGGCATGCAGACCATGCCTGTACTGATTGTAACCCTGGCGATAAAAAAAGGACCATAGATCTGGTACGAAAATTCGAGCAGCTACTCGGTGAATCAGAGCTCAGAGATCGGTATTCTGTACACTTCTACGAGTCTACGCCCAAGAACATCGTCAGAAATTATGATGTTCAGCGGCTTCTCTCCATGGCCGAACTGGAACCCGTGGTCTGTATTGGCGACGTAGTTTCATTCCTCGGTGGATTTAGCCCTGAAGGGCTCCTCGACGAACTCCGCAAAAAGCAGTAAGGGTGGCATCATGGAACTGAACGACGAATTCATCGCCGGGCTCGAGGTGAGCGCGGCCGACCTGGTTAACCGCATCTCGACGCACCTGTCTATCCGTCCCAGCCAGGCGGCGGCAGTGATTGAACTGACTGCTGAAGGTTCAACAGTTCCATTTATCAGTCGATACCGCAAGGAGCGTACGGGTGAACTTGACGAGGTGCAGGTTCGCGACGTGGTTCACCTGCATCAGAGCCTCACGAACCTGGAAACCAGGCGTATAGAGGTAATCCAGGCTGTTTACGGCCAGGGAAAGCTCACCGAAGAGCTATACAAAAATATCCGCAAATGCGCCTCGCTTACGGAAATCGAGGACATATACGCTCCGTACAAGCGCAAAAAGAAGACCAGGGGGATGCTCGCCGTAGAAAAGGGGCTCGAACCCTTGGCCGAAATAGTAATTTCCGGGAGCGCAGACGAAGTGAGCGCGGCGGCGTCCGGGTTTATAACCCAGAATGACGAGAACCCCGAGCTGTCAGTTACCAGCGCAGAAGAAGCGATACAGGGGGCGATGGACATAGTTGCCGAACGCGTATCACAGGATCCGGAAAACCGGGTTGTAGTCAAGCAACTGTATATCCGTGATGGGTTTATGACGGTCAAGGGTGTTGGCGATGAAAAGAAACGGGAATCGAGTACGTACCAGATGTACTGGGACTATCGTGAGCCGCTCGCTACGCTCAAACCCCACCGGGTTCTTGCCATAAACCGGGGAGAGCGTGAAGGCGAACTGGCTGTAGATCTTGATGTGCAAGAAGACGCCGCCGTTCTGCGCGTGCAGAATCGTTACACCGTGGCCAATACCTACCACGCGGAAGCCATAGACGATTCACTCCGGCGGCTTATATCACCCGCGGTGCTCAGGGAAATCCGCTCTGAAGCGATGGATCAGGCCGATGGTCATGGTATTGCCGTTTTTAGTGAAAACCTCAAGAACCTGTTACTATCGGCGCCTATCAAGGGTACTCGTGTTCTTGGCGTGGATCCAGGAATCCGTACTGGCACCAAGTGCGCCGCTATCGATGAAACGGGCAAATATTTGGGGTACTTCGTCATATTCCAGGAACAGAAGCCAGAAGAAGCGCGCAAAGCACTCGTCAGGGCTATACGAGACTACTCGATTCAGCTGGTGGCGATAGGAAACGGCACCGGTAGCCACGATGTGCAGAAAATTGTGTCTGAGGCGCTCGCGGAGCTTGGCGGCGAGTCCAAGTATGCCGTGGTAGATGAAGACGGCGCGTCGGTATATTCGGCCAGCGATGTCGCGCGTGAGGAATTTCCCGATCTGGATCTGACGATACGCGGCGCTATTTCCATAGGACGACGAATACAGGATCCGCTTGCGGAGCTCGTCAAAATTGACCCCAAGAGCATCGGTGTAGGATTGTACCAGCACGATGTCAACCAGAAGCGTCTGTCAGAGACGGTTGACGAGGTGGTGGAGTCTGTCGTGAACCGCGTAGGGGTCAACATCAATACGGCAAGCCACATGCTCCTCAAGCACGTTTCTGGAATCAATTCGTCACTCGCGAAGAAGATAGTTAAATTTCGCGAGGAAAACGGCAAAATAACCGGGCGCGACCAGCTGAAAAGTGTTTCGGGAATGGGGGAAAAGAGCTACGAGCAGTGCGCGGGCTTCCTCAAGATTCCCGAGAGCACGAATCCGCTCGACAACACCTGGGTTCACCCTGAAAACTATTCTCTGGCTGGTGAACTGCTGGAGGGCGTGCGTTCCGGCAAAGACCCCTCCCGCGAGCAACGCGCCAGTCTCAAGGAACGCTACGGCATAGGCGATACGACCATAGATGACATCGTCGCCGAGCTAAAAAAGCCCAACCGGGACCCTCGGGAAGATTACCCAAAGCCGGTGCTGCAGCAGGGAGTACTCGCCTTCGAAGACCTTGCAGAAGGCATGAGCGTTACCGGCAAAGTGAAGAATGTCGTTGACTTTGGCGCTTTTATCGATATAGGCATCAAAGAAAGCGCGCTGATACATGTTTCAGAACTCTCTGATCAGTTTGTAAAAGATCCAATGGATGTACTCAAGGTAGGCGATGTCAAGGAGTTCAGGATTATTTCGCTTGATATCGCCAGAAAGCGTATAGGTCTGTCCCTGAAGAGCGAGCGGCGGTCGCATGACGGCAAAGATACGGGGTCTGGCGGCAAACAAAGTGGAGCCAGGCGTGTCGTGGTTGCAAAGAAAGCCGACGAACCTCGCGGGGGACAGAGCTCGAGGCCAACGGTTACGACGCCGCGGGATGATGACGGAACGACGTACAACCCGTTTGCCGAATTGCTGAAAAAACGCTCCTGATAGACGCGCTTCCTGCTTTTACCTGGCTAATAGCCGTGCGCAGGATGTTTTCAGGGTGTATAGTAGAAACATGGAAACGGAGCGC
>JAFGUM010000329.1 GCA_016938515.1 Spirochaetales bacterium
ATCGGAATATACCCGAGCAACCTCCACGCCAAAATCAAGAAGTATGGGATAGAGGTCGGCGAATGAATGCTCTGACCGATCGCCAGAAGGAAGTTCTCGACTATATCGAGTCTTTCATCCAGGAAAACCCCTACCCGCCTACCATACGCGAAATAGCCTCGCACTTTGAAATGTCAGTAAAGGGCGCCTACGACCACCTGAAAGCCCTCGAGCGCAAGGGACGCATCCGCGCCGGTGGCGGCCGCTCCAGAAAGATAGAGATAATAGGCAAGTCCGCGGGTGCCAACAGGTCGCACACGATAGAGGTACCGCTGCTGGGCGCCGTAGCCGCGGGCAAACCCATATTCTCAGAAGAAAACTATGAGTCGAGCGTCCACGTACCCACCTCGATGGTAGGCACTGCGCGATGCTTCGCGCTGCGCGTTCGCGGCGACAGCATGATAAACGCGGGCATCCTCGATGGCGATATCGCGGTGATAGAGCAGAAACCCGTCGCTGATGATGGCGAAATAGTCGTAGCCGCGATAGAAGATTCGGTAACGCTCAAGCGCTTCTACAAGGAAAAAGGTCGTATCCGGCTCGCCCCCGAAAATGCCGCGTACAGCCCCATCTTTACCCAGGATGTCCGCATCCTGGGCAAGCTACGCGGTATAGTCCGCACCTACTAGGGTATCCGTGGAAGCCGTCTACGCCATCGGAGGACCGGAAATCGGTCGCCGCAACGATTTTATCCGGCAGCTCCGTTCCAAGTGCGCCTCGGCGTGGCAGAGCGAGCCTGAAGACCACCGCCTGTACGCCCACGAAACCCCCGTACCACAACTCCTCGACCTGCTGATGAATGGTTCGCTCTTCTCGGCGGGAAAGTTTGTTCAGTACCTCGGAGCGGACCAGATCAAGGGCAAGGCCGACGTGCAGGCCATCATCGACTACGCGAAGAAGCCGGCAGAAGCCACCGTGCTCGTTCTCATCGCTGACGGCATAGGCGTGGACAAAGCCATAGAAGCCGCGCTGCCGGGCGAAGCCAGGAAAGTATTCTGGGAACTGTCTCCACAGGAAACCGGTCGCTGGGTGCGCGAGTTTTTCCAGAAACAGGGCATTGTCATTGAATCTGAAGCGGTAGAATCCATTCTCGACCTGGTAGAGAACAACACCGAGGCGCTCAAAGCCGAGTGTTCCAGGCTGGCTCTGTTTTTTCCGCAGGGTTCGGGTATCACAGAAGCCGATGTAGAACGGTATATAGCGCACAACAGGGCTGAAGACGC
>JAFGUM010000330.1 GCA_016938515.1 Spirochaetales bacterium
ATGAGCCAGGGTGATGCTTTTTCCGCCCCGGAAAAGTCGCGTACGACGAAAAAAAGCGCTATGGTCAGCAGCGACACACCCACGTACTCAAAGCCGATGCACAAGAGCGCGCCAGACAGTTCGGGTTGCAACAGCTCGGCCGCGTAAAAGCCCGCGTATGTCGCCGCCGCGAGCATCAGCAGAGAAAAAGAATAGAACCTGCCTTTGGACCTGGCGCGCAGGAAAGCCGCGATGCCCAGGAACAAGCCGATGAGTACAGAAATGATCAGGGTTGCCAGTACAATTGACCGCATCGCTATTCCTTCCCACCGCACATACCAGCATACGTCTATCTACTACGGTACGCAAGTGCGGAGGCGGGCGTCAGAATCTGTAGGTAAAACGTCCGCTGATCGACTTGGTGCCAGAGTTGGAGAACTCGGCTCTTCTGAAACCATACAGGACTGCCGCGTCTATGTCGGAATATCCCGAACTGGATTCAAGCAGCACGTCTTCCAGAACAGGTGTCCGTCCGGTGGCGGCGGTTGATACCTTGAACAGGATTTCAACGGGGCGAAGGTGTTTGCCTTCTTTGTATTCGGCGTTTTTAAGGCTGTACCCCGCGTCTTCGAGCATGGTCCACAGTTCGGGACGGTCGTCGTAGTCGGGTTGCTTCAGGCGTTTGAGCTGCCACGTTCCCGCCGGCTTCTTTTCGTAGAAGCGCTCGAACGCCAGGCGGCGCTCTGGAGCCGTGCCCGGGAGGCCGGCGAGGTCGGGGATGGCCGCGTACACCGCGTCGTCCAGCTCGAAGGGCAGGGGCATGAAGAGCACGATGGGCACGTACATGCTGCGGCCGGCGACGCCGGCGCTCGATTCAAACGTCATGTCGTAAGAATTACCGTTCTCAGAGCCTCGTAAAACGAGCGGCGCCGGTGCCGGCGGAGCGGCGGCGACCCGTTCGACGGGTGTTTCCGGTTTTGGGGCGACGGGTACCGGTTTTGGCGTAGCCGGCGTGGTTTTGGGCGCTGGCGCCACCGGTGTGTCCGGTAGAGCTGGCGTGATGGGCGTTTCCGGTACCGGTGGCGGAGTCGGGACGTCCGCTCCCTCCGGCACACCAAGTCTAACGATAATAGGGCCGGAGTAGTCGGCCAGCTCGACGGTAGCCAGTGACGAGAGCGCTATCAGCATGAGGAAGATGACGAGGTACAGCCCGAGAGCGGCTGACCACGAGACGGCTGCCCGCTTGCGCTCGCGAAGCCGCAGCCATTCGTCCCGCGCGGTCGTCATGGCGCGTCCTTGTCAGGGGAAGGGGGCCTGGTTGTCAGGCCTACGGCGTCTATGCCGTTTTTGCGCAGCGCGTCCAGCAAGGTGACGACGAGCTGGTACGGCGCGCTTGCCCCTGCTTCCAGCACCGCCTGTACTTCTGACACCGAGCGGCCCTCTATCTCCGATGCAATGACCGCCTCGGCTCCTTCAGCCGTCGTCCTGCTCTTGTTTACGTATACTTCGTCTTCAGAGACCGCCACCACCGACAGTTCTGTAAGCGTGATGGTTGTGGCGGTGCCCGAGTCAGGAAGCATCAACTCTATTCCCGGCGCTGTCTTGAAGGTGCTGGAGATCATAAAAAAGATTACCAGCTGGAATACGACGTCGATGAGCGGGGTCAGGTCGACGTTTATACGTGGTTTGAGCCTGCGTTCTATGGTCATGCGTCGTCTCCCGCGGCACTCGCCTTCGCCGCGGCCAGTGCCCCGAGGCCACGGCGTTTGCCGGAGTTTATCATCAGCACCAGCGCGGTAACCTGGTTTTCCATCTTGAGGAGTATCAGGTTAACCTTGGTTACCAGGTAGTTGTAGAAAATGACAGCAGGCACGGCTACGATTATGCCGCCCACCGTGGTGATGAGCGCTTCGGACACGCCCGCGGCGAGTATCGACGGGTCGGCTACCGCGCCAAATCGCCCGAGTACGCCAAAGGCTTCCATCGTGCCCGTAACGGTGCCGAGAAGTCCGAGTAGCGGGGCAATGTGCGCTATCGTGCCCAGAGCTGATACGTTGCGCTCCAGCCGGGGAACTTCCTGGGCCGCCGCGTCTTTGAGCACCTCTTTTTGCGCGGCTTCCGGGTACGAGCGGTATTCGATACCCACCTTTATCAGGGCAGACAGCGGCGACTCGTTGTTGTCGCAGATGGACATAGCCTCGTCAAAGTGGCCTTTTTCCACAGAAGCTTTCACGCGCTGAAACAGCTTGTCTTCATCAACCTTGATGCTGCGGAAATAGAGCAGGCGCTCTATGATAATTGCAAGGCCCGCTACCGAAAGCGCCATGATTATCCACAGGACGACCCCGCCCTTGACTATGAAATCGAGCATGTGTGCCTCCGAATACAGGTTTTGATGCAGTCCATCACCATGATACTACAACGAAACGCGACTCAGGTGAAGCGCATCACCGTGTATCGTTTGGTTGGGTTGGGGGCTTTGATGTATATTGATACGGTAGATCGTGTATAGCGAGCTACGCTGATGAGGAGTGTTCATGATTCGTCTATATCGTGCTGCAAGAATACTGGCGGCTGTTTTTATCGTGGTGTTTGTTTCGTCGTGCGTTGGCACGCCTACGGCTGCACCTGCCGGGGAGCCCGGTTCCACGTCTACCGCCCTGCCTGGCGGTTCCACCTACTCGCTCGATGATCCTCTGCCGCTTGCCCCAGAGCTGGTAAAGAAGGTTCTTCCCAATGGCCTCACGTACTACGTACGACGCAACGGCAATCCGGGTGGCCGTGCCGTTATGTTCCTCATCGTGGCGTCGGGGAGTACCAACGAGCGGGATGACCAGTCCGGGTACGCGCACTTCGTGGAACACATGGCGTTTAACGGTACCGCGAGCTTTCCGGAAAACGAACTGGTGCGGTACCTCCGCTCTATCGGCATGGACTTTGGAGCCGAGATAAACGCGCACACGACGCGCGAGGAGACGCTGTACACGCTGCAGATGCCGCTCAGTGACCCCGCGTTTTTCGATACGGGGCTCAAGGTACTGCGGGAGTGGGCTACCGCGGTAAGTTTTGATCCCGTTGAGGTTGAAAAGGAAAAGGGCGTCATTCTGGAGGAGCTGCGCCTGGGCAAGAGCCCGGACGAAACGGCGCGCGTACGCGAAGTTCGTGGTCTGCTCGAGGGTACCGCGCACGCCGACCGTGAGCCCATCGGGTACGAAGAGTCAATAAAGGCAGCCACGGCCGAGGGACTCAAAGCGTTTTACACGGAGCACTACAGGCCAGACAGGATGGCTGTGATAGTCGTTGGAGACGTAGACCCGCGCGAAACCGCAAAAAAAATAGAGGCTGAGTTTTCATTCCCAGCGCATGATGGCGAGGTACAACCCCGGCCGCTGTTCCCGGTAGCTCCTACCACGGACATGGGGTTTGCCCTGTCGCTCGATTCCCACTTTGAGAGGTCTATCGTAACGTATCGCAAAATCGTACCGTACGTGCCCGAGACGGTAATTGGTGACTATGCGACGCTTCTCAAGCTCCGCATCGCCGCGGAGGCAATCCGTA
>JAFGUM010000331.1 GCA_016938515.1 Spirochaetales bacterium
AGCTTCGGTAGCCATCAAAAAACTGATGGGGTTGGCGCCTAAAACCGCTACCGTCATCTCGGGGGGGACAGAGCTCGAGCTTCCTGTAGAGGAAGTTTCGGTAGGCGACGTGCTTCTCGTTCGCCCCGGCGAGCGGATTCCGGTGGACGGCGTCATCATTGACGGAAACGCTTCCATTGATGAGTCGATGCTGACCGGTGAAAGCATGCCAGCGGAGAAGACCCCTGGCGATACGGTGTCCGGGGCCACGGTAAACGGGGCGTCGATGTTCACCTTCAGGGCAACTGCCGTTGGCGCCGATACGGCGCTCGCGCGCATCATCAAGCTGGTAGAAGACGCACAGGGCTCAAAGGCTCCGATAGCGGCTCTGGCTGACAGGGTGTCGGGCGTTTTTGTTCCGGTCGTCGTCGCCATAGCGTTTTTGTCGGCCGGGGCATGGCTGCTCGGGGGACAGAGCTTCGAGTTCGCGATGCGCGTGTTCGTCGCGGTGCTGACCATAGCCTGCCCATGCGCGCTCGGCCTCGCGACGCCGGTAGCCATCATGGTGGGTACGGGTCGGTGTGCTGAACTCGGGATACTCATAAAAGGCGGTGAGGCGCTTGAAAAGGCCGAGAGGGTCGGGGTAGTGGTGCTGGACAAGACGGGAACGGTAACCGTGGGAAAACCCACGGTCGTAGAAGTTATAGCGTACAGACGCCTTGCTGAGATTCGAGCTCTGTCCCCGGCAGCTCGAGCTCTGTCCCCAGCGGATGAAGTACTGTGGGTCGCCGCGTCGGCAGAACGGGGGTCTGAACACCCTCTCGGCACGGCTATCGTGCGGGAAGCCGAAGCTCAAGCTCTGTCCCTGTCGATGCCGGATAGCATGGATGCCCATCCGGGGCGCGGGGTCGTGGCGTCACTGGCCGGGATGCGTGTGGTAGTAGGCAACGGACGGCTCATGGAGGAGCAGGGCGTCGATGTCGCAGAAGCCAGCGCCGATCTGACGCGCCTCGCTGGTGCTGGCAAGACGGCGATGCTTATAGCTGTAGATGCTCTTCTCGTCGGGCTCGTGGGGGTGGCCGACGTCGTCAAACCGACGAGCGCTTCCGCGATTGCGGCTTTCAGAGCCGGGGGAATCATGACTACGATGCTTACCGGTGACTCGCGAGCGGTTGCGGAGGCAATAGGCGCGGACGTGGGTGTAGATCGTGTCGCAGCGGAGCTGCTGCCGGAAGAGAAGGCTGGCTGGATTCGGAAGCTGCAAGCCGAAGGCAGCGTGGTCGCGATGATTGGTGATGGAATAAACGACGCGCCAGCGCTCGTGTCGGCTGACGTGGGCATGGCGATAGGAGCGGGCACCGACGTCGCCGCGGAATCGGCCGATATCGTATTGGCGCGCAGCGACCTCAACGACGCGGTTACCGCGCTGTTGCTGTCGCGTGCGACGATGCGCACGATACGGCAGAATCTGTTCTGGGCTTTCGGCTACAATGTGCTGGGTATTCCGGTGGCCGCGGGTGTGCTGTACCTGTTTGGCGGCCCGCTGCTCAACCCGGTGATAGCAGCCGCGGCGATGTCGCTGTCGTCGGTGTCGGTGATAACCAACGCGCTCAGGCTGCGGAGTTGGAATCATCTACCAAAAGGTAACGAAGAGGATAAGAGAATAAAAGACTAGAAAGAGCCAATTTTAAAAGTCGGTTACTTTTGAAATTGGCTTTGCGATTGCTTGCGTTTGCTTTGCAAACTCTGCGCCCAATCGCGGATTCAAGGAAGCTC
>JAFGUM010000332.1 GCA_016938515.1 Spirochaetales bacterium
ATTGTCTACGTCGCTGATTTTGGCAGCGGCGCCGTTTTAATGTACGACGCGTACAGCCTCGATCGGGTTGGAGAGCTGGATGACGGGGTATCCGCTAAGGGTGGGCGAAGCGCGAAACGCCACCTGGTCGTCGACCCGGTGCGAGGACGCCTGTACGCTTCAGACATGGCGCGCGCTTCTGTGTTCGCGTGGGATCTCGCGTCTGGTCGACTGATAGCGGAGGTATGGCTGGGAGCCCGCGCCAACACCAACACGATACAGGTGTCGGCAGACGGTCGCTGGCTGTACGCTTCAACTCGAGGACCCAACAATGCTGTTGATTACGAGCGCAAAGGGCCGGCGTTTGGCGAGCTTGTCGTCCTGGACACGGGCACGATGAGCATTGCCGAGCGGCATTGGGGCGGCAATCAGCCAACTGGCCTGGCTCTGTCCCCCGACGGGCGTACTGTAGTCTTTTCTGACTTTCTGGATCACCGTGTCGAGATATACCGCCGGAGCGACTGAGCTTTTGTGCCGCATAGTGCCTCGCATGATGAGAAATGAGTTAAATGGTATCGCCAGGGCAGGTTTTTTCTTGCCGTCACGAGTCGTGCTTCGTAAAACTAGAGACACGCATTGAGTGCGTCAACGAAGGCGATAGCTGACGGGATCGTGAAAGGACACTGGTATGAGCAAGAAACTACTCGGCAAGCTGGCTACGGCCAGAAAATGGCTTGAGCGCAACGCGGATGCTGGCATCACCGCCAAACCTGCCCAGGCTGCGCTTGAGAAAGCCGACAAGGCGGTTGCGGAAGCCGCGGCCGTTCGCGTAAAGCTGGCTGAAGCGATAGAAGCCAAGAACAAGGCCATGCTGTCGCTCGAGGAAGCCATGGGCAAGGTAAAGACGGAGAAGAAGCTAAAAGCCAAGGAGGCAAAGCTCCAGGCACGGCTGGCTTCGCTGTCTACGCCTTCTTAGAGGTTTTGGAGAACAATTCGGTTTGACGATATCGCGGCTGAGACGTATCATGCTGCATGCGCATGAGAGTATCGTCAGCTGTTATTGTAGCTTCCATAGCAGGCGCGGCCGTACAGGCCGCGGTAGTACTGGCTCTGTCCCCACAGGTCGCGTTTGTCGCGGTGGCGGCAGGGTGCGTAACCGGGGTAGCGGTGGCCGCGGTGTTGTCCGCGCTGTCGGTACGCGCGCTCGTGGATCGCCCGCTGGGTCGATTTGTTGCGCGGCTTCGCACGCTTGCCGACGGAGACCTCGTAAGCCGGCTAGGCCAGATGCGCGCGCATCGCGGGCTCGAAATTGCGGCGCGGGAGCTTGACGAGACGCTCGCTGGCAACTACCAGGTAATACTGCTCGGCCTTGATGAGCTTACGCGACGCAATCTGGAAGACGCGAAGGGGTTTGCCTCGGATATAGCTTCGGCTGTAGGGGTCCTTGATTCAGCCCGCGGTCCGGTAGATTCGATGGGCGGAATAATAGACGGGTTGTCCAGGCGCATCGGCGATGCCTCTGGTGAGCTGAGCGCCGTCAGCCAGGCCGTGCGGCGCTTGGCAGAACGCGTCGCGGACCAAGCCGGCGCGGTGGAGCAGACGGGCGCCGTCATAGAAGAAACGAGCGGACAGATTCGGGCAATCGCCGATACGGCCAAGCGTGAGCAGGCTACGGCCACGGAGCTGGCAGACATCGTTGAAAAGGGTGGCCAGGGAGTCGAGGCGGTGGTCTCGGTGATGGGCGGCCTTGAGACGGGCGTCGCTGAAATTGCCGAGCTGTCGCGGATGATAAATCAGGTTGCCTCACGAACCAACTTGCTGGCGATGAACGCCGCAATCGAGGCGGCTCATGCCGGTGAGTACGGCATGGGTTTTGCCGTGGTCGCGCAGGAAATACGAGGCCTCGCGGAATCGTCTGGTGCTGGTGCCAAGCGGATAGCGGACGCGCTCGCGGGGTTTACGAGGCAGATTGGCGATGCGGCCAACGCCAACGCCGAACTCAGAAAGCTATTCAGTACCTTGCGCAGTGACAGCGACCGCTTTATCGCGGCGTTCTCTGGAATTTCCGACTCAACCGGAGAAATAGCGTCTGGCACTGCTCAGATGGTAGAAGGCGTGCAGGAGCTGCGGGCCATATCCACGGAGAACAG
>JAFGUM010000333.1 GCA_016938515.1 Spirochaetales bacterium
AGGGAATCGGAATATAATTCCTTAGATCCATCTTGTTTATCTTCTTCAATCTTGTTCATCTTGTTCTGGATTTGGGTTTCCTTTGCGAGAAATTTTTTTGACGAATGTGGCCACGGAGGCACGGAAATAATATTTTTATAGGAGCTCACAATGCAGCTATCAGATCTTGAACCGAAGGACGTATGGGAGCGGTTTCTTGAATTATGCGCAGTACCGAGGCCGTCTCACCACGAGCAGGCTGTTTCCGCGCTACTCGCCGACAGGGCGCGAGCTCGCGGCTTCGATGTACGCGTGGACGAAGCACTGAACCTGGTCATTCGCAAGAGTGCAAGCCCAGGCAGGGAGAACGCGCCAGGCATCATCCTGCAGGCACACCTCGACATGGTGCCGCAGGCCGCGAGCGATTCAGGCCACAATTTCCTGGCCGACCCCATCAGGCCGCGGGTCGACCCGAAAGATCCCGCGTGGGTCATCGCCACCGGCACGACGCTCGGCGCGGACGACGGCATGGGCGTGGCGATGGCACTGGCCGTGCTCGAAGACGAGTCGCTGGAGCACGGCCCTCTCGAATGCCTCTTTACCACGAACGAGGAAGACGGCATGGACGGCGCGCGGGCGGTGCTTCCAGGAACCCTTCAGGGTAGAATACTCCTCAATCTCGATGGGGAAGATGACACCGAGTTTACTATCGGGTGCGCTGGTTCCATCCGCACGACGGCAACGCTGTCACGCGCGGCCAGCAGTGTTCCAGACGCCACGCTGTGGGTAGAGGCGACCACGGCGGGGCTGCTCGGCGGCCATTCAGGCGTGGATATCGACAAGGGGCGTGCCAATGCCACGCTGACTCTGGCGCGTCTGCTCAAAAGCACGGGCGTTCCTCTCTACCTGCGATCGCTTGAAGGCGGCACCGCGGCCAACGCCATACCCAGGGAAGCGCGCGCGCTGGTGGGGGTTGAACCCGGTCGTTTTGATGACCTTGCCAAAGCCTTCAAGGCGGCCGCCGCCACGATACACCACGAACTTGGCGCCCGCGATCCTGGTTTCAGCGCTACCCTGACCAGGCTCGACGAAGGAAGCGTAGCCGGTGGTAACGCCCTCGACGCGGTAGCCAGCGTTTCGTTGCTCGACACACTCATATCTCTGCCAAACGGGCTCATACAGATGGAGCCTGACATGCCAGGGCACATACGAACGTCTCTGAATCTCGGCACGCTGCGAGCCGGCGTTACCGATGGCGTCTTCGAAGCGAGCACGCTCGTCATGGTACGTAGTTCTTCTGACGCGGAGAAAGAGCGGCTCGCGGTAACGGTAGAAAAAACCCTGCAGACCGCGCAAAACGCCGGTTGGGCCGTCTCGCAGAGCCGCCTTTCAGAGACGCCGGCGTGGACTCCCAACACGGACAGCGAGCTGCTCAAAACAGCCCTCACCGTGTACCACGAGCTTACCGGAGAAGAGCCAAAAGTCGTTTCGACTCACGGAGGGCTTGAGACCGGCCTGTTCAGACCGGTCTTCCCTCACTGGGATATGCTGTCGCTCGGGCCCACGATACGCTACCCGCACTCGCCAGACGAGCGTGTGGAGATCGCGTCCGTGGCGCGGTCGTACCGCTTCGTACGGGAACTCGTCTCAAGGCTCTCAGGCTTCTGATCCGGCTGGGCACTCTACGCGGGTTGCGGGCCTTGCAGGTACCGCAGCCCGCGTATGCCGCGTATACCCAGGCCCGGCGTATCGTTGGGGCGTATGGTCGATTCCTCGAACACGGCGCCGCCGTCCACGGGGTCTTCGCGGCATAGCACCGGCCCGTCGAGGTCTACCTTCGTTATGACTTTTTTTGCGGCGGCGAGGTGAACCGCGGCCGTTACGCTTACCTTGGCTTCCAGCATGCACCCCATCATGCACTCGACGCCGTAAACCTCTGCAAGCGCGCAGATGCGCAGCGCGTTATGCACGCCGCCCGTTTTCATCAGCTTGATGTTGACGATGTCCGCGGCGCGCGTCTGCATCACGCGGAGGGCGTCCCGTACCGAGAAGACGCTTTCGTCTGCCATGACGGGTACCTGAACGTGGTCGGTGACGTACTTGAGGCCTTCGATATCGTGCGCCGCTACCGGCTGTTCCACGAGTTCCAGCGACAAGCCCGCGTCTTCCATCGCGCCGATAAGCCGTACGGCTTCCTTTGGCTTCCAACCCTGGTTGGCGTCCACCCTCAGGTCAACGTCAAAGCCAACGGCGTCACGAATAGCCTGCATGCGCGAGACGTCCGCCACCGGGTCTTTGCCCAGCTTGAGCTTGAGAGTCCGGTAGCCGAGGGCGACCGCCTCCGCCGCGTCCATGGCCATGCGCTCTGCGTCGTTGGCGCTTATGGTAATATCGGTGACGATCCGCGGTCTGCATCCCCCCCACAAGCGGTACAGCGGCGCTCCGTACAGCTGCCCGTATAGGTCATACACGGCGATGTCGATGGCTGCCCTGGCGCTGGTATTGTGCACGATCGAGGCGTCTATGCGCGCCATGATCTCTTCGAGGTTGGCGACGTCCAGCCCCACGACCGCGGGGGCGAGGTGGTCGGTGATGGCACCGACTATGGCACCGGTCGTATCGCCGGTGATGACGCCCGTAGGAGGCGCTTCGCCATAGCCCACGGCTCCGGTATCGGTATGCAGTTCGACGATTACGTCTTCGACGCTCTCAACCGTCCGGAGCGCCGTCTTGAACGGCTTCTTGAGGAGGATTGAAACGCGCCCCACGCGTAGCTCGGTAATGACCATGCCACACTATCCGACGCACCCGTGCGGATGTCAACTCCGGGTACTCAGTAGCGCGCTTCAAGCACCGGCAGGTACAGCGCAAGCTGGTCAGCACCCTGGTGCAGGATGGGTACGGGTAGCGGCAGGCCAAAAGCAACGCCGTCCGGGCTCGCGTCGATGAAAGCGGCCGAGGCGACGTTGCCCACGTTGCGCCCCTCGGTATAGTCGCGCGTCAGCCAGAAAGCGGTAGCCGCTCCGCCGAGCGAGCCACCGCGACCCACTACTCAGTATACCTCACCGTGCTGGAGTATTCCGCACATCCCGCAAATCGCCCTCGCTGTCCGCGTAGCGTTTGAGCCAGGCGTCGTACATCCGCCGTAGCCGCTCCATTTCCGGAGCCAGTCCCACTTCGACGCTTGTCAGGCGAGCCGCGTCAGAGGGAGAGCCGAGCGCAACGATGCCGCCACCCGTAACGGGTTCACCCCTGACGGGCAGGCCCACCAGCGATCGAACCGGTATCACGCGGCTTGAGGTGCTCGTAACCGCCAGAGCGAATTCGCCATCGAGCGCCTCGCTCGCCAACAGCGGACGCTCGACTGTACGCCAGCCCTCACCGGCTAGCGCGGCCAACACGGTGCGTCTCGTGACGCCTTCGAGCACGTCAGCGGCGGGCGGCGTGTATACGACACCGGATTCACCGCGCCGAGCGTAAAAGACGTTGGTGCGCGTGCCCTCCGTAATTTCGCCGCGGCCGTTCACGAGCAGGGCATCGTAGCAGCCCGCCGCCGTCGCGGCACGATAAGCCACCGTCGACAGCAGCATGGACAGGCTCTTGGCACGGGGGAAATGCCTCTCGCCGCGGAACAGCAGCGCGGCCACGCCCAGTTCGTACGCGGACGCCGGGGGCAGCACCGGAGGCAGCTCAAAGGCGTACCAGTCGGCTGGCCTGTCATCGTGGCCAATCATCATGAGCTTGATGTTGCAATCTCGTGGTTCGTTGGCCACTACGAGGGCTCTGAGCGCCTTAACGACGTCACCTTCATTGATTGCGTGTCGTATGCCAAGAATTGCAGCTGACCTGAGGAATCTCTCTTCGTGAAACTCGGGAAAGTACAGGGTACCGGCGCGCACCTTGAGGGTCTCGTAGCAACCGTAGCCGTAGGTTACGTCGACATTGTCCAGCGTAAACGCGGCGGCTTCCGGTGCGGACAACCCGCCGTTGACGATGATGGTATTTCCTGTCATGGGAACCTCCCGAATCGGCAGGATTACCATACCCCAACACCGTGCGGCGGGCAAGCGGATACGCCCCCTGGAGGGGGCTCATTCTTATCGGTACGAAATGACTCCCACCGGGCAGACGGCTTCGCACGCGTGGCAGGTTATGCAGTCGGCTGTGCGGATGCGCATTTTCTTCTCAGGCGTTATATCGATCGCGTGCGTCGGGCAGACGGTTCGGCAGCGACCGCAGGCGATACAGCCTGCTTCGTCGATTTTTTCACTCTTCACGGCTTTGCGGGAAGTGAGGTTGAGTATCGTGCCGTACGGGCAGAGGTGATTGTGCCACAGGGCTTCTTCGTAGAACAGCGTAATAAACACAGCCAGCGCCGTAACGTACGCCAGTAGCGGCAGTTCCATGCCAAGCTTCCGCGTCAGGAGCATCGACCCAACAAACGCGATGAGTATGGCGTATCGAAACACCGGCTTTTTTATAAATAGAGGCGTACGCGCTCTCTTGATGCCCAGCTTGCGGTACAGCCAGTCTATGGGCTTGAACAGCGTGTTCATCGGGCATATCCAGCCGCAATAGAAGCGGCTGAAAACGACAGACAGAAGCGCGCCAGCACCAAAAACGGCCAGCCACATCTGGATGCGCCCCTTGGCCACGAGCAACGCGAACAGAGCGAGGAACAGTACCTGGGTTGCGATGTGCAGAGCCTTCTTCATCTACAATCTCCTTATTGATACCCGCCCTTACCGCGGGGAACATACGTGCTGTGCGACAGCACGGCCCACACCGCGCGTCATGCCGGTTTACCGGGCTATTAGCTGCAAAACTCCGGCAACGTATCGCTGTGCGGCTTGCCTCAGACTGTTTCCCGACGGGTTGATGCGCCAGGCTGACACGAGGAGCCTGAACCCCCCGACCAGGGCCAGAGCTACCGCGTCCCTGTCGATGTCTGCTCGTATCGACCCATCGTCTATACCCGCGGACAATAACCCGCCAAACCGTGCCCTCGTACCGTCCATGATCGCCGCGATACGGGCCTTGAGCCCCTCGTCGTTGCGGAACAGATCCTCGGGGTACAGCATGATAGTCAACGCGGGCTCCTGCTCGAACAGGCGAGCCTGCTCTGTAAAAAAACCCGCGATCGTCTCTCTGGCGTTACCGGACAGCGCGACCGCCCGCTCATACGTCGAATCACGGCGGATCGTCATCTCGTCGAGCACCGCCGTCAGTATTGAAGCTTTGGAGCTGAAATGCCGGTACAGGGCTGCCTCTGACACGCCAACAGCCTGGGCAATTCGCTTGATCGTCAATTCCTGGATGCCCGCAGATGAGATGAGCTCGAACGCGGCTTTGATTATTTCAATTTTGCGCTCTGTTGATCGCACGTCATCTCCTGTTTGTGAGCGAGCGTTCACTAACATAGTATACAACGACCATGCTGTCAAGCATTCATATTCATGCATCCACCGATGACAAAGCGGCACGTATCCTGTATACCGTCTATATGGACAACACCACCAATGCCGGGTCTCCTGTCATGGATCGCCTGGTACGTACACCATTCATCTGGTCGCTGTACCTGCTGCTGGGCTTGTTTTCTTTTATGCTGTCCATGATTGGTCCAATGGTTCCCTACCTGCGCGACGAGTTTGCGATGGACTACACGCTGGCGGGCCTGCACCAGAGCGCCTTCGCCGTGGGCATGGTGACGATGGGCCTGTTCGGTAGCCCCATCATAAAACGATTCGGCATAGCCATGAGCATCTGGGGCGGCATGGCCGACATGCTGGTAGGCCTGCTCGTGATGGTGCTCGCCCGCGGACCGGTGATGACGCTCGGCGGGATCTTCATCATGAGCCTCGGAGGCACCGTCGCGCTAGCTGCGATACAGACGGCCATGGCCAACAGCCCCGCAGCCCACCGCGGCACCATCATAATGGAAGCCAACGTCAGCGCCAGCGCGCTTATGATGGCGGTACCCCTCGTGCTGCTCGCGGGATCCCACTCGATTCTCGGCTGGCGCATCGTGTTCCCGGCGATGCTGTTGTCAGTTTCGGCAGTGGCCGTCTTTGGCATTCCAGCCACGATGAAACATCAGAAAACCCGCGATGAAAAAGCCGACGCCGGGTCGGGCAGATTGGGAGCGGCGTACTGGCGCATGTGGGTGGTCGTGTTCTTTGGCGTTTCTGTTGAATGGGCCATCAGTTTTTGGTGCATGACGTACCTGCTCGAACTGCCCGGCAACTCCAGGGAGCTCGCCGCAGCCGGAACGGTGCTGCTGGGGCTGTCGCTGGTAGCCGGCCGCTTCATAGCCAGCAGGATCGGCCACAGAATTTCAGAAGAGCGCATGTTCCTGGCCATCCTGGCAATAGTGCTCGTCGGCTTCCCGCTGTACTGGCTGCGCGCAAACGTGGCCACGACCTTCATCGGCCTGGCGCTCTGCGGCCTCGGATCCGCGAATTTCTATCCACTCGGGCTGTCGCTGGCGCTGGGCCACGCCCCCGGCAACGCGGCCCGCGCGAGCTCCCTCGTTCCCGTCGCGTCGGGCTCCGCGATCGGCCTGGCCCCTTTCCTGCTGGGCAGGCTCGCCGACGCGACCAACATGCGATTCGCGCTGTGGTACATACCCATAGGCGTCGTCATCATTTTCGCGCTTATCCTGTTCGACCGCTCGCTCCGCTCGAGGACGCATATCACGGCCGCCGCGGAGAGCCGGTGAGCCGCGATACCCCGGAGCCACCCGACGGGGCTGGGACAGCCTGGCGCGCGATGTGCTGGCGCTGCATGCGCCCCGCGGAGCTGTGCCTCTGCCCCACCGAACCACCCATGGAAACGCGTACACGGGTGGTACTCCTCATGCACCCCATGGAATACAAGCACGAAAAATGCGCTACCGGCCGCCTGACCGTGCTCAACCTTGCCAACAGCGAGATACTCCCCGGGCTCGCGTTTGACGAGAATCCGCGCTTCAGAGCACTGGTCGACGATCCTGCCAATTACCCGGTGCTACTCTATCCGGGTGATACCTCGTACGATCTTTCGTCCGGCGCTTTTCCCGCGGCGGAGCTAGGAGCAAAACGCCTCGTAGTGTTTCTCATCGACGCGACCTGGGCCTGCTCCAAGGCTATCCTGCGAGCCAGCCCCGGCCTCTTGTCGCTGCCACGCGTCAAGTTTACGCCATCAGAGCCAAGCCGCTACGTAATCAAGCGCCAACCCCGCGCTGACTACCTGTCCACCATCGAGGCGACGCACGAATTGCTCCTGGCTCTCGAGAAAGCCGGGCTGGACAGCTATCCCGACAAGGCCAGGCTCCTGTCGACGTTCTTTGCGATGCGAGACTACCAGATAGAGCGCATTCAGACCGACCACAACCC
>JAFGUM010000334.1 GCA_016938515.1 Spirochaetales bacterium
GATCGCCGCGCTTACCCCCGCGCCGGGTCCCGCTACCGACCGCTCGGAAGAGAAGAAGGACTGACACCAGACCCGGGCGCCTGCGCACCGGCAGAACGCTATCAGCACCCCGGTTTGGTAACCGGCTTCTGGCAACCACGGCGCCAACGTTGTACAATGGGGGACAATCATGTACCACCCGAAGACGATGGAATGGGACGACAGGATGAAGGATCTCTTCGACCGCGTAGATCGGGAACTCGAGGATACGTATCATGGCCGCTGGAAACTAAGGCGAAACCGCCCCGCGCGCGGGGAAACGGCCAACCCCGAGGCGGACGGTCTGTTCAACGTCGGCGTCTTCTTCACGCCGGGGTACGGCAGCAGGCTCGGCAAGGGCTACCTCGTCGAAGTCGTCATAGCGACAGAAGAGCAGGTGCCCGACACCGAGCGCAGGGAGATCGAGAACCACGTCCGCGACCTGGTCGCCGCCTTCCTGCCGGATGCATTCCCCGGGCGCGACCTGCGCGTCGAACGCGACGGCACGATGTTCAAGATCCACGGGGACCTGGGGATGGGAGAGTTGTAGGGGTTACCCGACTCCCTGTCACGAACAGCGCGGAGTGTCGTATACTGTCGGTATGTCCTCGGGAATCTTTTCCATTCTGCCTGCATCGTTTTTCTCCCCCCTGGCCAGCCCGAACCGGGAAGACTACGCCGCCTGCCTGCTCATTTTTTACCGCCTGTTCCAGGATTCCCCCGGCGGGGTCGAACGCTCGACCCTGGTAGGCCGCTTTGCCGAGCATTATGAGGAGACCGGCCGGTCCATCGTGGTGGATGACGGGGAATCAGGCGCGGATAATCAGGACGACGACTCAGGCACCCAGGACCCCGCCCGGATGGCGGCGGCTAGGACGTTGCGTCTCCTCGTGGCCACCGGATGGATTGGCGAGGAAACCCTCCCCAATTACACGAGGATGGCGACGATAGCGGCGTCGGCTAAGCCTTTCCTGGACGCCCTGGCTGCCACCGAACGTGGATCGACACTCGAGTACGAGAGCCATGTCGTGGCGATATATTCTTCTTTGTGCGGTGATGCGGCCCGGGAACACGGACACCACGCGGTGCTCAACGCGCACTACCACCTGACCCTGCTCGTCGACTCGCTCAAGGTGCTGTCGCAGAACATCCGCGCGCATTATGAACGGCTGCTTGAACAGACGGCCGGAGCCGCGATACCGGAAATCCTGAGGCTGCACTACGACCGGTACCTCGAGGAAGTCGTTGACAGGGCTTACGCGAGGCTCAAGACCTCCGACAACCTGTCACGGTACCGACCGCGGATAGTCAGGGCGGTCAATTCGTTTTTGGCCGACAAAAAATGGATGGACAGGACCGCCTCGGCGTTTGCCCTGCTCAGGCGGGAATCGAGCGACGAGGCGCGAAAACGGCTTGGCGTGCTGCTCGAGGAGATACGCGATCAACTGCGCGCGCTCGACCCCACACTCGACGAAATAGACAGGCGCAACATGCTGTACGCGCGCTCTTCGCTGGAACGCATACGTGGACGACTAAGGGAAAGCCACACGATAGCCGGCAGGCTGGCCGCGATTGCGCGCGCCGTTGCCGTCGATGGCTCGATGGCGGGCCGGCTCGCCCACCGCCTGTACCGGGTACGCTGGTACGGCAAGGAGTCGAAGTACAGACGCTGGGCCAGGGAAACGGAACGACAGTTCCTTGACGCCCGCCCTGTAGTCGATACCGCGGCGTTTGAGCTGGCCGAGGCGGAGCTTCGCCTCCGGATAGAACGCCAGCTGACCCCCGAGCGCATCGCCGCGTGGCTTGCCGAGCGCATCCAACCAGGGGGCTTCGCAAAGGCTGAAGATCTGGCTCTGGACACAGCCTCCTTCGTGAGGGTGCTGCACGCGACGACGTACGGCGAATCCAGGTCTGGCCGTTTCCCGTACAAGGTGGAGTGGCTCGATGGCGATGCCGACGCGGCCGGGTGGATTTTCAGATCGCACGGATACCGGAGGATACGATGATAGAAGGAATCGACGCCCTCGCCGACCTCTCGGCACTGGAACCGTCCGACTTCGACAGCTTCAGGAAAGCCGTCAGGGAGCTCCTGGCCCGCACCTTCCTGCTTCGCGGTGTCGACGAGGTGCTGTACGACTTTGCCGTACGCAACTTTGGCCTCCTGGAACCGTACTTTGCCTGCATGGGCGCGGAACTGCGCAAGGATGAAAGCCTGGGCGTGGTAGCCTGGCGCGGTGGAGCAGAGACGCGGGCCAGGCTGGGACGGGAAGAAACCATCGCGCTCCTGACGTTCCGCCTGCTGTTCGAGGAGAAGCGCAACCTGGTCAGCCTGACCGATTTTCCCACGGTTACGGTCTTCGATTTTGTAGAACGGTACAAGGCGCTTATCGAAGGCGACCTGAAGAAAACCCGGCTCATCGAGATACTCAGGCGCTTCAACGCGGCCAAGCTCATCCGTTCGCCGCGGGAAGAGGCCGATCCGGACGGGCAGCTCGTGCTCTTTCCAAGCCTGGCTCTGGTGCTGGACCAGGACGGCATCACCGAGGTGATGAGCTTCATCGGGACGGAAACCGACGCAGCTACCCCGGCCGCGGAATCCAGTGCCATCGAAGACGAAGGCGGTGACGCATGATATCCCTCAGGCGCGTCAGGCTTGTCGGCTGGCATTTCTTCGACGACGTTTCCATACCGATCGGCGAAGCTACGCTGTTTGCCGGCGACAACGGCTCGGGCAAGTCCACCATCATCGACGCGATCCAGTACGCACTCGCGGCCAACCTTACCAGGATACGCTTCAACTCGGCGGCCTCGGACAAAAAAGCCGGCCGCACGCTCGAGGGCTACGTACGGGGCAAGACCGGACTGGAGTCCGGGGAGCACCTGCGAGACGACGCGGTAGCCCACGTGATGCTCGAATTCGTCATGGCGGGAAACACGGTGTGCGCCGGCATCTGCGTCGAGGCGTTCAAGGACGAAACACAGCTTCGTGAATACCCGTGGCTAGCGGATAACGCTTCGATTGACTCGATAGCCGTCAGCGACTCAAACGGAAAGACGATGCAGGGCCGCGTGTTCCGCGATCTGCTCAAGGCCGCCGGCGCGATGACCTACGATTCAAAGCGGGAATACAACGCGGAACTCACCCATCGCCTCGGAGTCTTCCGGCGCAATGTCGACTTCAATCCGTACCTCGACGCCCTCGTCCGGTCGGTAAGCTTCTCGCCGCTCAGTTCGGTGGACCGCTTCGTATGCGACTATATACTCGAGGACCGCCCCGTCGACGTGTCCGCGATGAAGTCAAACCTGGAGAGCTACAAGGAAGCCGAACGCGAAGCCGACGCGGCGATAGCCAAGATCGAGGCCTTGCGGACCATAGGAAAAGCCGCGGGAGAATGGAGCCAGCACGAACGGTCGATCCTGTTCCAGGAGTACCTGAAGTACCGGGCCGACGCGGAACTGGCAGCGGAGCGTGCGGGAAACATCCTCCGCCGCAGCAAGGAACTGGAGCGTGAACACGATCGCGCCACCGCGGCAATCACCCGGCTGACCGAGGAAAAGGCCCGGCTCGAGGCGGCCAGGCTGGACGCTGAAATGGCGCTCGCAAGAAACGACGCCTACCAGCTGGTCCGCAACCTGCGTGAAAAGCGCGACAGGCTTGCACGGGATCTGGCAGGCGTGCAGGAGAAAGTGGCTCGCTGGGAACTGCTCAGGGGACAATGCTCCGCGATGCTCGGGCGTCCCGTAGCAAAAAAAACGAAGGGCGAGCCGGACAGGCGCTGGGAACCCGACGCGGAGCTCGCGACCATCGACGCCGAACGGGCAGAACTGTCGCGAAAACGTGCCGAGGCGGAACGTGTCCATGCCGATACCGTACGCGACGAGCAGGAAACCGCCGCTGAACTCGTGGACCTGGAACGCGGGCTGCCGCGGTACCCGTCATCTAGCGCCCGTCTCAAGGCGGAACTCGAAGCCCGCGGTGTGCCGTGCTGGATATTCGCCGACCTGCTCGAGGTTGACGCGCCCGAATGGCAGAATGCCGTGGAAGGCTGGCTCAACACCCTGCGCTTCGCCGTGATCGTGGAACCGAGACGGTTCAGGGAAGCGCTGGGAATCTACGATTCGATGCCGCGGGATGTCGCCGGGGTCGCCCTGCCCAACCTGGAAAAGATGCGCGACGCGCAGGTCCGCACCGAATCGCTCGCGTCGATCGTGTCCACCGACTCACCCTACGCGCGCATCTACGCGAACTTCATCCTGGGCGACGTGATCCGCGCCTCGCTCGATACGCTCAAGGATTTCCCCAGGTCTGTTACCAGAGAGTGCATGAGTTATTCGCGCTTCACCGCCACCAGGATGAAAGAGGAAGTCTGGTCCCGATGGTATCTGGGCAGAAGTGCCAGGGAAAAGCGCATGGAAACCCTGCGGGTGGAACTGGACAGGCTGCGTACGGCTGCCAGGGAACTGGGCGAGAGCATCCGCATGAACGCGGAACGCGACGAAGCGCTCAGGCGCGCCTACGACGGCATCCACGAGATGAAATCCCTCGAGGAAGCCCGTGAACGCGCGGCGACCCTGCCGACAGAGATCGCCGGCATCGACGCCGACATCAAAGCCGTTGACCTGTCAGGCGTCCGCGACATGCAGGTGCGCATAGACAGTCTGGTCAAATCAATCAATGAAACTTCCGACATCTACGATCGGGAACGGGAAACCCTTGGCAAGACTGAATCCCTGATAGAGACCAGCAGGCAGCAGCTGGAGCATGCGCGCCGTACCCAAGCCGAAGCCGAAAGCACATTCGCGACCTTCATGGACGGCCGGGAGGCTCTGGGACAGGAGTTCGAATCGTACTACGCCGAGCGGCTGCGCGGGACGAACCTGGAAACCCTGGTGGCCAACTATGAAGCAGCGGTGAAAGGCTTTCGCACCAGGATGGAAAAAGCGGCGGAAGCCTACCGGAAAGCCGTCATGGACTACAACAGCCGCTTCAACGCGCTTCTGCCCCTGGAACCTGCCTACGCTGACGAGGCAAACAAGTCGCTTAAACGCTACGTCGATTCCGAACTGCCGCAGTATCGGGAAAAGATAGCCAGGGCCCGCTCCGACGCCGAACGCCAGTTCAAGGAGCATTTCGTAGCCAGGCTCAACGAGTATATCGAGGTAGCCAGGGAGAGTTTCCGCGAGATCAACGAGACGCTCAAAGCTCTGTCATTCGGCAAAGACCAGTACCGGTTTACGCTCGAGGAGCGAAGCGACAGGAAAGGCCAGCTCGAGGTCATACGCAAGGCCGCGGAAATAAACGAGCTGGAAGACGGTCTGTTCGCCGCTCTGGCCACGCAGGAAGAACGCCAGGCCGTCGAAAACCTGTTCGAAAAAATCCTGCGCAACGAACTCGACTCGTTCGAGGTCAGAGCCATCTGCGACTATCGAACCTACTTCAGCTACGATATCAGGCTCCGCGACCTGACGGCCCTCGATCCAAAAACAGGCAAGCCCCCCGAACTCTCGCTGTCGCGCGTCATCAGGGAAAAATCCGGCGGCGAAGCCCAGACGCCGTATTACGTCGCCATAGCGGCCAGCTTCTACCGGTTCTACAAGGATGACCCGGAAAACATCGTCCGCCTGGTGCTGTTCGACGAAGCGTTCAACCGCATGGACGACGAGCGCATAGGCAAGGCTCTGGAGTTCTTCCGACGCCTCAACATGCAGGTGGTCACCGCCGTGCCCACTGAAAAACTTGAAACGATAGCGCCGCAGATGGACACGATAGCCCTCGTCGTGCGCCACGGCTACCATGCCGTCGTCAGGGATTTCCGCGCCGCCAATCCGGCTTCGGTGGCGGTGCAGTAAATGGAACGCGCCATCCTCGAAGCCTTTGCGGAAGCGTACCCTGCCTCCGCCCAGCGAAGGGGCGGCCGCGCGCTGCGCCTGCGAAACTGGTCTGCCCGCCTACCAGCCGCCTTCGCGAGCGCAGCCGCACAGCTTACATTCCTTGATACGATGGAACGGCTACAGCAGGATGGCATTGTCAAACTGAAATGGAAAAAGCGTCGCGAAGGCGATGAGCTTGATTCGGCAGAATTATCGGCACCCCGGAAACTCTACGAACGCCTGGGACTCGACTTCGCCGACGACCTCGCTGAAAAGCTACGCGGCTCCGCACGTGCCGCTTCCACAGCGGCCTCGGAACGGGGAGACCCTGCCGCCTCCGTTCTTTTCGGGTACGTCGCCGAACACGCCGATGAACTCTACGACCGGCTCGCGCCGCGCGATATCGACGATGCAGACAGGCTGTTCCGCCATCCCGCCGGCGATACAGCCCGCCTGCCGCTCAGGGCGCTTTCCATCGTGCTCTACAACGATTCGAAGCGGCTCGAGAGGCTCGCCTCGGTCTTAGGCCAACTGTACGAGCGGACGGTACGTCCATCCTACCCTGACCACACCGGCTTTCCGGAACGGTCGTATCCCGAAGCAGCCGTCGCCGGTTGTGTGGAACTGGTTTTCAAGGACGGTACAGCATGGGATCTGGGACCCGGAGCGGTTTCATTGTCGATGGAAGCAGCCGCGAACCTCGTCGCGATACGGCCGATAAACAAAAAAGCCTCGCTTGCCGGCTCCCTGCGCGCCCTGTCGGTAGAGAACAAGGAAACCTTCCACGCATTCGCGCGCGACCCCCGCGGCTTCGACTTTATGGTCTGCAGCGGAGGACGTCCCAACCGCGCCGCACGGTCCGTGTTGCGCGCATTGGCCGCTTCGGGCGCCGAGGTGCACCACGCGGGAGCCCTCGACGCCGACGGCATAGCCATCCTTGCCGAGGTAGCCGGGCTCTGCGGCGCCCGGCCCTTAGGCATGGACCGCGCGACCTTTGACCGGTACCTGTCCTACGCCCGCGAACTCGACAGGAGCCTGGTATCACGACTCGACTCCATCCCAGCGGCCGCGCTTGAACTCGACGGTATCCCCGCATTGATCGAGCGGATCCGTGATACCGGCAGGGGTGTAGA
>JAFGUM010000033.1 GCA_016938515.1 Spirochaetales bacterium
AAGTAGTACAGGTTCTTTACGCCTATCTTGAGGAGGCCGTTGTACGACAGCAGCAGGCTAACGCCCAGCGAGAAGGCGACGATGAGGAACAACCCGACCTTCGGCAACGGGATAAGCGACTTGCGGTACAGGTTGGGAAACTTCTTCTGTATGAACAGCACCGAAATCGGCATCATCATGGAGAAGAGGAAGCCTGGCACCAGGGTAATGAGAGTCGTAAACGCCAGATCGAATTTAAAGATGATAGGCAGCGCGACGATGATAGCGACGGCTACCGTTACGCGGCCGGGCTGCTTGTGCTTGTTGAGCACGGCAAACCACTTGGGAAATATGCCGTCGCGAGCCGCTGCCCAGAAGATGCGCGACTGTACCATGAAGCCGGCGTTGAGCGTCGTCAGGATCGCCAAAAAGGCGCCGCCGGAAATAAAGAACACGAAGCCGGCTGGGCTCATGAAGGTCTTCGCGAACTCGCCCAGGGGCATGGCCCGCTTTGCCACGGGAGGGATGAGCTGGCGGAAGTCAACTGCGGTGGTGGCGACGAACGCGAGCAGCGCGTACAGTACGCCGGCTATCAGGGTACCCCAGATAATGGCCATCGGTATCGACTTGCGCGGGTTCTTTACCTCGCCTCCCATATTGATAACCACTGACGCGCCGTCGAGCGCGAACATGTACATGATGAGAGCCGTGGTAAAATTGCCAAATCCCTTTTCAAAAAAACCGGCCAGTCTCGTCGTGTCCACCTTGGGAATTCCTTCAATAATAAACCACAGGAGGGCTACGACCAGCACATATATAAAATACTTGTTGGCCTTGCTGATAAGCCTCACGTTGAACAGGTTTAGCCCCGAGAACAGGACAATGGCGACAAGAGCCGAGACCATCACGGGCACCTGCGGGAATATAACCTGCACGTACTGGCCAAACGACATCGCTATTACCGACACGGAAAAAATGCCTATGATACGGTTCCACATGTAGTAGAAGCCGAGCGTGGGGTCGAGGAACCGTGAAATGTACTTGTAGTAGCCCCCCGTCGTAGGACAGGCTGACGCGGCTATCATCGTCGGAATAGTCGAGATGATGCCGAGCAGCGCGGCGACTATGTACACCATGAACGCCGCCGGCCCCGCGTACGCGATGCCGATACCCGTCAGGCTGAAGACTCCAGCTCCGATGATGGCGCCAACGCATATCATCGTCAGCTGGAACGTGGTGATTTCCCGTTTGAACTCATTGTCCTGTACGGCCATGATTTCCTCCCTTGGAAGTTTCGCCACACGTGGCGTCGCCATTTGTGGCGTCGCCACACTTGGCGGGCGCGCAAGATCAAACTTGGCGCTTTTATTTACAGCCGTATTATTATACTGGTGTATATTTTTGTCAATTAAAATCTTTACCGGTAGCGCGTAACGGCGCGGTTTGTGCTCCTCATTCCAGGCTTCTTCAACTCGATAAAGACTGCATAAATCGTGACAATAGCGCTATCCGGTTGAAGCGATTGCTAGAAATCATCCTTATCCAATGGATTAATAACCATTACTCCTCTATATGTCTGTCCGCTACTTAGATCTTCAGAGAATACAAATTCGCAATTTGCTTTCTCAGCTGCAGCAATTATTAATGCGTCCCAGAATGATAGCTGTGAAATGACACTAATATCGATAGCTTGTTCAATAAGCTCAAGATCATTATTTACAATCTCCATATTATGAAAACTATGGATAATATTTTTTACTACTATTGGATCTGCCTTCAATTTATTTGTGGAAACGACATAGAATTCTTTAATAACTTGTGTTGAAATAACTGGTTGATGTGACTCTATTATTTTCTTTAATGTCCTACGTGATTTTTGCTTCTTGTCTTCATTCTTCTGATCAATTGAATACACAAGTATATTTGTATCAATAAATATTTTAGACACGATAAAGCTCTTCTCTCGTCCATTTGATACCATCAGATGAAACGTTAGCCCTATCCATTAGTGAAAATGTATCATCCAACCATTTTTCTTTTCTTGGTATGACTGTTTGTTCAATTAACCGCCTTACAAGTACGTTGAAAGACATATTATGGCTTCGTGCATAATCTCTTCCGGCCTGGAGAATGGTATCATCTATGGACAGTGTAATGTTCTTCATGCTTCACCTCACTACACAGTGTATGTGTACACATTATACTTGTCAAGTTATCTCTGCCCGTAGGGTCTTTCTAACAATATCTTTACCGGGGTCTGCATAGGGTATTGTCGCGGTGTCCGCACCACTATCGTACTTGTATACAGACAATACTACGTAGTATACTATATACAAGAGGTGCCCCCATGTTGGTAGAAACTGATCGTATCATCCCAATAACCAGACTTCAAAAGGAACTTACAAAAACCGTACGGGAGCTGGCAGAATCCGGTGAGCCGGTATTCATCCTTAAAAACAACAATATGGAAGCCGTTATCGTGCCCTTTCAGGATTATGAACACCTGGTCCACCTTGAAGAAATGTACGAATATTTTGAAATACACGACATGGTGCAAATGCGAATGGCCACCTACGATGCCGGTTTATCGGTTCCGTGGTCTGAAGTCAAAGACTAGTCATGCCCTTTACCGTCACCTTCATTCCTGAGGCTGTTGAGGGCTATAAAAAACTCGATGGAAGCGTTAAAAAAAACGTTGAAAAGAAAATCGAAGAACTTTCCGGCAATCCATTTATTGGAGAGAAGCTCGGAAACAAATTCAATATCGACCTGAGCGGCTTCTATAAGCTATACGCCCATGGCAAAAAATTCAGAATTGTGTACAGGCTGGTCGGTATAGGAGTGGTGGAAATTATCGAAATCCGGGGTATAGGGAAGAGAGAAAAAGAAGAAATATACAGAAAATTCCAAGCCAGGCTGCACCGATGACCACGTATACCGACGCGCACTTTCACGCCAACGACTTTGCCCTGGTCGATCCTGGATTTGCCGCAGAATACCGTAGCATGGGCGTGCTGGGCCTGGCTTCAGCGCACGACGCCGCCGGCCTGGCCGCTACGAGGCGCCTTCTGGCCGAAGCCGGCTCCTGCTTCGTGTCGTTCGGCATACACCCGCAGCTGGCCGTCATGGACGAGGCTGACGAGCTGGCCAGCCTCGCCGCCGCCGGGGCAATAGACGCTGTAGGCGAGTGCGGCTTCGACTTCTACGGCGACGCCCCGGACCTCGTCCGCTCGCCGGAGAACGAGCGCGGGCAGCGCGCCGTGTTCGACTACCAGCTGGAGCTGGCCCTGCGCTACGGACTGCCCGTCGTGCTGCACCTGAGGCGGGCCAACGACCTGCTCTTCGAGTACGCCAGGCGTTTGTCACAACTGCGAGCTGTCATACTGCATTCGTGGGGCGGCCCCGCCAACGAGGCGCTGGATTTCCTGTCCCGGTGCCCGAACGCGCTTTTCTCGTTCGGCAATGCTACAGTCAACGGCAACAAGAAAGCCGCCGCCAGCGTCGCGGCACTCCCCGCTACGGCTCTTCTGTCAGAGACGGACGCCCCGTACCAGCCGCCGCGCGCATCCGCCGCCCAGGGTGCGGCCGGCCAGCACCGTCCCCTTGCGCGCGCGTATTCGAGCTTCGCGGATCTCCCCGCTATCGTGGCGACTATGGCTGGCATACGGGAGCAGCCGTCCGGGGAGCTTGGCGAGTCTATTCACGGCAACTTCATGGCGGTGTTCGACCATGGCCTTTGACGACCGCACGCGCATCCTGCTCGGCGACCAGGGCGCTGACGCTCTGGCGCGCTCGCGGGTATGCGTGTTCGGGCTCGGCGGCGTCGGCGCGGCCGCCGCGATGGACCTGGTGCGCGTCGGCGTCGGCGCCATCGTCGTCATAGACTTTGACGAGGTAAGCGAATCCAACCTCAACCGCCTGTACTTTGGCTACATCGACGAGGTAGACGCGCCCAAGACCGACTCGTTCGCAAAGTACGCGCACAAGATCAATCCCGCCGTGCGCATCGAAGCCCGCAGCGCCATAGTCCACGGCAGCAGCGCCGCGTCGATGATACCGCCCGGCTGCGACTACTACCTGGACTGCATCGACACGCTGGCTCCCAAGGTCAACCTGCTGGCCGCGCTCGCGGAAGCGGGGCTGCCGTTCATCTCCAGCATGGGCACCGCGGGGAGGCTGGCGCCGGAACGCCTGCGCGTCGGCAGCCTGTGGGAGACGCACGACTGCCCGCTGGCGTCAACCGTCAGAAAGCGACTACGGCGGCTGGGCTTTGGCCCTCCTGACAATTTTCCCTGCGTCTGGTCCGACGAGCCGCCGGTAGCCCCCGTGCCGCCCGCGGACGGTACGAGCCCGGGCACCGTCGTCGCCGGGGTTCGGGTACGCGCCGTGCAGGGTTCAGCGCCCTTCGTCCCCCAGGCTGCGGGTCACCTGCTGGCCAGCGTCGCGGTCAGGCGTATGTTGTTCACATGATAAATAATTACCACACAATATTTACAGGATACATTTTAATAAGCGGATCGGGAGTGAGTAAAACGAGCCCGTGGTACAGTGCCTGACACACGAGCATACGATCAAAGGGATCCTTGTGCGGTACAGGCAATCCGCCCAGCAGGAATACCGCAGAAGCTTCAAGAGCCAAGTGCCTGAAAGCCTTTTTTTCTATCTGTTCAGCCCACCAGTCTCTGGGTGAACTAGCAATACTCAGTTTACCGATGCTGTATTTAACCTGAATTTCCCACGCACTCACCGCGCTCACATACACTTCAGGTTCTGTTTCAAGAATTCGACGGGCTTCCGCGCCTAAGCTGTCAGGATCATCCAGCGCCCATAAAACAGCGCACGTATCGAGCAAATATGGCATGTATGCTACTCGCCAGTAAAACCCGAAAGCAAGTCATCACTCAGTGGGTCCCAGAAGGCTTCTCCCAGCTTGACTTTCAGATGGGCTCCTCCAAGTTCCCGGTGAAACGGAGCGCTCACAGGCAATATTGGAACTATGCGGGCTATCGGAAGATTGCGTCGGCATAGCACTATCTCGCCTTCGCGTTCCAGCATATTGAGGTATTCAGAAAGATGCGTTTTTGCTTCGTGTACATTCGCGGTTATCATGACTATATAGTAAACCAACTTGCCCCATGTTTCAACTATAATGATAGAGGCTCTTTCAAAACTCAGGAAGTTTTGAAAGAGCTACCCTAAATCCGCGATTGGTCGGCAATCGCAAAGCCAATTTCAAAAGTAACCGACTTTTGAAATTGGCTCGATAGTATTAAATACCCCGCACAAACTCCTGTAGCAGGCG
>JAFGUM010000335.1 GCA_016938515.1 Spirochaetales bacterium
CGCTGGATGCGGCCTTCTCGCTGTTCGAGGCGAGTCGGGCAGCCTCGTGAACGGCGAAGAGGAGGGCGGCGTAGTCCTGCACGCCGAAGCCGCGGGCCAGTTCTTGGTAGGCGCCAGACGTGGTGGTCTATGCCGCGGGGGACTCGGTAGTCAATGGTTCTGGTGACGGCACGGGCTGTCCGAGATTGGCCTAGGGTTCCTTGTAGGATTCCATCTACAGGCGCGAGAGAGGAAACTGGGTCTCCATGAAGGGGCGGTGCATTTTTTTTGCTCCTTGGTATTAATCAACAATCTCGGCATCGAACAGCCTGTGCCCCTCGAATACTGTAAGTATCTGTATCGTTTCATCGACAATCCGGTACACGATCCGGTAGTTACCGTGTATCAGCTCCCGTATGTCCACGTTGCCGAACTCCGGCACCACACGGCCAGCGAGCGGAGAGGAAGTCAGTATGCCTGTCCGATCGAACAGCTCCGCTACAAAGCGGCTAGCGGCCACAGGTGAGCGCAGGGCAATATAGTCACCAATATCGACTAGATCCTGTCGGGCCGCGTCGGTCCAGAGGAGCCGCATCAGCGCTTGCCGTACCGTGCTACCAGTTCCGCGGCTAATTCTGACTGTCCCGTCAGCCTGCCCGCATCGGCGTCAGCGATGCCGCGCTGCACCGCATCGGCAAACGAGGCGCGGCGCATCAGGAGGTCGTATTCCTCGGGAGGGATGAGCACTGCAGCCGCCTTGCCGTTCTGGGTAATCACCACTGGCTCCTTGTGTTCCTTCTGCGCGTTGAGCACCTCGGATGCACGTGCCTTGAAGTCAGCCAGGGGCAGTATGTTGGTGGCAAGTATTGCATGAGTCATACAGGACCTCCTAAAAGAACCTTTACAGACGCTTTATTGTAATCATAGTAGCGTGGCCAGAATGATGCAATGCCTATCAACACCCCAGATCCAGGAGCAGGAACTCTCGGAGGCTCAGGTGGCGAATACCGCGCTCGTCGGCCCGGATTGAATCTAGGCTGACCACGTACTTGGGAAAGTTGTCGTCTATCCTGGCCAGGTTGCCGAACTCCCGCTGCCTGGTCTGCTCGTCGAGCACGCTCATGGCTACCTGCACGTAGAGCAGTTCCCCACCACGGCTGCCGACGAAATCTATTTCGCGGTCGTCCCAGACGCCCACGCGAGCGGCCCATCCATCCTGCGCGAGCTTGAGGTAGACAGCTTTTTCCATGATCTTGCCGAGATCAGCCTGCCCGAAACCCCGCATGGCCGTACGAAGGCCAAGATCCTCGAAGTATATCTTCTCGCCTATCTCGAAGTGGCGACGGCCCTGAATGTCATAGCGCTTGCACCGGTTGATCATGAAGGCGGCGGCCAGGTACTCCAGATAATCTATGACGACCTGCGGCGATGTATTCAGTCGTTGTGATTTAAAGTACTCGGAAATGCGCTTTGCCGACAGCAGGCTTCCGACCGAATCAGCGCAGAAGCTGATCAGGTTTCGCAGGAACGTGGTATTCCGTACACCAAAACGTTCTACCACATCGCGAAGTACCACCGTATCGACTATGGCGTCCAGGTACTGTACCAGGACGGTATCGATTTCCGGTAGCACCGCCAGATAGGGGAGCCGCCGTAACGAAGATAATGCATGAGGCAATCGTCGGAATCATCGCGACGATGAAAGTCGAGGTATTCGCTGTACGAGAGGGGATGCACCATGAACGTGATGGCCCGTCCGGCGAAGAATGTCGCGACCTCGCCGGAAAGTAGCCGAGCCGTGTTTCAAGCGCGTGAACTTCAGCCAGAAGTTCGTCGCCCGTGCCTATCCTGGCCGATTCCCTCTGCTCCTTGTCTATGTACAGCACGGGGCCAGTGTGACCAGAAGCCTGCCAGTCCTGCTCTACCAGGTGCAGTAGCCCGCTCTTCCCGACCCGCCGTTGACCCAGGAGCACTTTTATCAGGTCGGTCGCGTATAATGGGCGGATCTGATCGAGGTACTTTGGTCGCGGTAGCGCGGCCTTTTCTATTTTAGCAGGGACAGGACTCTCCCTCCAGCCTTCGCCTTCCTGGCTCAGGCTTCCGGGCGCCTCCGCTCGCTTTCGCGCGCATCCCTGCGCGCTCTTCCTCCCAGTGGTCGGCGCTCGCTCTGGTTCGAGTCCTGTCCCGCTTGTTTAAAACAAGAACGCCGACCCAGTAGGGCCGGCGTTCTTGTTATTTTAGCAGGGACAGGACTCGAACCTGTGACCTCCGGGTTATGAGCCCGACGAGCTGCCAACTGCTCTACCCTGCGTCGTGTTGTGAAGAAGATACAGAAAACGATAAGGAATGTCAATAGACTACACTGTTTCGCGTGGCTATCGCCTCGATGTCTGCCAAAAAAGCTTGCCTAGAGAGCCTGGTACACTATACTTGATTCTGAGGCTACTGATTCCCTTTGCTTCCCTGTTTGAGGAGGACAATGCATGAATGATTCAAAAGCCGTCCTTATGCTGGTTGACGATGAGCCAAATATCACCAAGGCGCTACAGCGGGAACTCGCCGATTGGGCGGCGGAACACGAGATAGAGTTGCTTCCGGTCAACTCGGCACCCATAGCCCTCAACATCCTGGAAACCCGCGGAGATGCCACCATCATCATCATCTCCGACTTGAGGATGCCAGAAATGAAAGGGTCGGATTTTTTGCTGGCTGTAAAGGAAAAATATCCGCACATCGTCTCCATCCTGCTTACCGGCTACTCTGACACGCAGGAAGTTATCCGCGCGGTAAGCGCGGGCATTTTCAGCTACATCCAGAAGCCCTGGGAGCCGGACTTCCTGATAGCTGAAATTCAGAAGGCTTACAACCATGGCCAGATACTCAGGCAAAACGCCAAGTACCTTAAAACAATCGAAGAAGAACTCAAGTGGGCGGGGGAGATGCAAAAGGCATTGCTCAAGCCGAATATTCCCAAATCTGATGGCGTAGAGTTCCGCGTGAGCTACCGCCCGGTTCCGGGTTTGTACTGTGGCGGTGATTATTACGACGTGATTCTGATAGGCCAGAACCGCTACCTGCTTCTCGTTGGCGATGTGGCGGGACACGGGGTAAAAGCCGCTTTTATTACCGGCATTCTCAAGGCCGTCATCTATCCAGAATACGTACGCGGTTTTATTGGCAAGGATTTTTCTCCCGGAGCCTTCCTTTCATGGCTAAACGAGCGCATGAACTTTGAATTCAGAAGCGCGTCCAACATGCTGGTAACGTTTTTCGCCGGCGTACTGGATGTGGGCAACGGGTATTTCAAGTATGCCAACGCGGGACACGACCACCCGTTTCTGGTGCGAGCGGGCAAGCCGCACGAGCTTCCGGTTTCGGGGACGAGTATCGGCTTTACCAAGTCGGTTACCTACGCCGAGCAGAGTATTCGCGTTCAGGCTGCGGACCAGCTGCTGCTGTACACCGACGGTCTCGTCGAAGTTGCCTGCCAGGGTGGCCAAGAGCTGGTAAAGCTGGGGCCGCTCCTATCTGCAGTAGAACTCGGAGACGATTACCATCGCCGGCTGCTAAACGCGGCGCTCACCGAAGCGTCGGCGGCTGACTTTACCGACGACGTTACACTCCTTACAGCCAGGATGCTCTGACGGTGGAGTGCCAGGAGGCGATAGACAGGTACTTTGACACCAGCTCGACGATGCGGGTTGACTACAAGGAGGGAGAACCGTGCATAGAGCTCTTCATCTACGGAGCGCTGGATCTTGAATCTTCTCGTCGCCTTCAGAATCTGCTCATATGGATCGTAAGCAACCAACCTGGGCATACGTGTCTAATAGTCAACCTGGCCGGCGTAGACTACATTTCGTCAACCGGGGTTGGCGCGTTGACC
>JAFGUM010000336.1 GCA_016938515.1 Spirochaetales bacterium
GATTTCGACGAGGGCGCGCTTACGACGGCAATCTGCGTGTACGCTGGCTGTGCCGTGGAATACCTCGCATCCTGAATCGAGGGCACCACAGGGTCACCTTATTTGCTGGCAAAATGGAACACCCCATCCCAGTCGTCTGCGGGAGGACTGATGGCGTATTCGCGGGTTCGCTTGCAGTGAAGGGCGACGACCCTGTCTTCCTGATTCGCGCTGGCGAGTTTATCGAATAGAAAGCTCGCCTCGTCAAAGCGGCGCTCCCGGGTCAGAGCGTGACCCCGTTCGTACTCGGCGGATGCTTCCATAACTCGTTTGCCATAGTCAGATTCTGGATTGAGCAGCTCGAAGATCCTCAGGCCGCCAAGCCGGCCAGCGACGGAAATGTGGTCAACCTGCCTGAACGTGAACTGCTCGGGGCACATCAGCGCGTCTTTTGTTGTTTCGGAGACGAGGAAGCGCACTCCGTAGTGCTTGGTGAGGCTTTCCAGCCGTGAAGATACGTTCACCGTGTCACCTATGACGGTCGTATCGAGCCTGTATTCGCTGCCCACCGTCCCGAGCACCACCTCGCCGGTGTTTACGCCTATGCCGATCTCAATGTTCGGATTGCCGCTGGCCCGCGCGTACAGGTTGTAGTCGTTGAGCAGCTGGTCCATCTCGCTGGCAGCCTTGAGCGCGATGTCCGCGGACATCGACTGGCCTGATGAGGATTGCCCCTCGTAATGAAACAGGGCCAGAATGGCATCGCCAATGTACTTGTCAACAAAGCCATTGTTTTTCTGAATGGCCCGCTCCATCCTGAACAGGTACTCGTTGAGGAATCTCAGTATCTGGTCTGGCAGCATGTCTTCAGAAATACCCGTATAATGGCGGATATCCGCAAAGAGGACGCTCAGGTAGCGCAAGCTGGAGTCGCCCAGCTGAATCTGCAACGCTGAATCCTTGCCGAGCAGCTGCAGAAATTGCGTTGGCACAAAACGGAAGAACGAATCGCGCTGCAGCATGAGCTCTTGATTCAACTGCTCGATTCTGTGCTGGCTTTCTATCAATTCCTGCGTCTGCCTTAGCGATGTGCGGTACAGCGTGCCCTGCTCAAGCGCCAGAATGGCGTAGATAGCCAACACGTACGCAAAGTAGCCGTACGGAGTCAACCAGATAAACGGCAGCGTCGAGCTGTTCAGATACACAATGTCGTGAGCCGCGGTGAGGATGACGATTACAATAGCGGCCATCAGGGGAAGGACCAGCGTGAGGCCCTTGCGTAACAAAGCCCAGACCAGCACGGCGGCGTTTACAAGCAATTCCGGCAGGATCAGCATATTCATACCCAGGCTGAACATGGCCAGTATGGATTGCTTGTCGCGCTGAACCAGGATCAATCCAGCGGCGATAGCGCCTGCCGCCAGCGTTACGCCCAGAAAAAGCTTCTTGTGCCACGTTCCCGCGAACAAGCCGGTGAATTCGACGACGAAGGCGACCAGGAACGTTGATGACAGGACCATGCCAGCTTTTGACAGCGCTTCGAGGGGCACTTCCGGCAGCGCTTCGTTGTGTATGACTACGTTTACATAAGCCAGGCAATACGCCAGGCCAAGCGCTACAAAGTACAGGTCTGCCCTGCGCCGGTTCGATCCAAGGAAATACAGCGCGAGCACGTATACGATCATGACGAGAGACATGATGAACGAAGCCTGCACCAGGTTTATGCCAAAAAAGTTGCGCCAGAATACCGCCCACGCAATATCGTCAGCGGGACCCACGTATGGGAACTCCAGTCCCCAGGTTTCATATTCCGGATATGCTTCAATGACCAGGTCGTTAGGAGTCTCCCCGAAGCGTAGCTGGCTGGGTGGCATGTATACCGATAAGGCGGCTCGCAGGCTCGAATTGTACTGGTTCCCATGTCGGCCCCGCGTCGCGAGTTCGCTTCCATTGAGGAACACGGTGTACGGGTATTCGGAGATGCCCGTATACAACGCCAGCCTGTGCGCTGACACGCTTTTGTCCAGCCTGAACTCTGCCCGGAACGAGTAGACGACAGGGCCTGGAGCGGGGCGCTCCGGTAACGAGCCTCCGGTGTATTCCATGGAAACGAGCGCTCCGGCGCCGGTGCCGGGAATCCTGTCGGGAGAGTCCGGTACGATGCTTAGCTGAAACCCGGCAAACTGGATGAGCTGGGAAGGTGACCCTGGCAGCTGCGAGGGGGCGGCTCCGACGGCAAGCCCGATTCCGCTCAGCAGCAAGAGGAGCAGGAGCCGCCTGGCCAGCGTGGTTGCGACGGAGCTTCCATGGATTAGTGCTTTTGTCATTTTTCCCTCTTGTCTAACACGCGCCTGTATCTGTGTCCCACACTATATACCGCCTCTGCCCAGTCTTCAATTTGCAGTTCATCGAACCTTGGTGCTCCCTACCCAACGACACTACCGGTGGTAGTTTCAGGAAGCCAGTGCCACTGTGCCCAGTATGAAAAATGCAAAAACACAAGCTTCGATGAACTAGCTAGGCTGTATTGAAATCATACACCCATTCCGCGTACAATGCCCCTCCGCCGGGCTGCCAGAGGCACGGCATCGAAGGAGTGAGCATGAGCCAGGAAGATATCGCAGGCGAGGACGGTTTTGACGAAGAAGCGGCCCGGGCATCGTTGAGTGAACAGCAGAGGATACGCCGCGAGAAACTCGCCAAGCTCCAGGCGGAGGGCAGGGACCCCTTCGCCGTAGTTACCTGGAACCAGAGCCATCACTCCGCTGAAATAAAAGAGAAGTTTGAAGAGCTTGAAAACAAGGACGTGTCCGTCGCAGGCCGCGTCATGAGCTTTCGCGACATTGGCAAGGCGTCCTTCATCGACCTGCAGGACCGTGACGGGCGCATCCAGGTGTACCTCAACGCCGACGGCCTCGGCGCCGACGCGTACGCCGAGGTAAAGACCTGGGACATGGGCGACATCATCGGCGTCGAGGGCTACGTCTTCAAGACGCGGCGCGGCGAGATTTCCGTGCACGCCAAGCGCATGGTGCTGCTGACCAAGGCCATTGAGCCGCTGCCAGAGAAATTCCACGGTCTTAAAGACCCCGAGCAGCGCTACCGCCGCCGCTACCTCGACCTCGTGATGAACCCGCAGGTAATGGATACCTTCAAGAAGCGCACCCGCATCATCCGCGCGGTGCGCGAGTACCTCGACGAACGCGAGTACATAGAAGTGGAAACGCCCATCCTCGGAACCATAGCCTCGGGCGCCGCGGCACGGCCCTTCGTCACCAAGTCCAACGCGCTCAACCTGCAGCTGTACCTGCGCATAGCCACCGAGCTGTACCTGAAGCGTTGTATCGTGGGCGGCATGGAGCGCGTGTACGAGATGGGCAAGGATTTCCGCAACGAGGGCATAGACATCCGCCACAACCCCGAGTTTACGATGATAGAGCTGTACCAGGCCTACGCCGACTACAACGACATGATGGAGCTGTGCGAGAACATCTGCGCGCACGCCGCGCAGGTCGCGACGGGTTCTACCACGATTACCTACCAGGGGACAGAGCTGCGTTTCGCGCCGCCCTGGCGCAGGCTTACGATGATGGACGCGGTCAAGGAGTACGGCGGCATCGACTTCGCGTCCGTCGCGAGCGATGAGGACGCGCGCTCTCTGGCGGTGGAAAAAGGGCTTGCCGACGAGCTCAAGAAGAAGCTCAAGGACTGCACCAAGGGCGACATCCTCAACGCGGCTTTCGAGAAGTACGCCGAAAAAGAACTGATCCAGCCTACCTTCATAATCGATTATCCGGCGGATATTTCCCCGCTTACCAAGCAGAAGCCAGGCGATCCGAGCATGACCGAGCGCTTTGAGGCCTTTATCTACGGACGGGAAATAGCCAACGCGTACTCCGAGCTCAACGACCCGATCGTGCAGGATGACCGCTTCAGACAGCAGGCCAAGGAGCGCGAGCTGGGTGACGATGAGGCGTACATGCTCGATGAAGATTTCGTGTCGAGCCTGGAGGTGGGCATGCCCCCGACTGGCGGCATGGGCATAGGCATAGACCGGCTCATCATGTTCCTCACGGACTCGTACAGCATCAGGGACGTGATCCTGTACCCGACGATGAAGCCGGTCAATTGAGGCAGTTGCCGGCCAGCCGCTGTCGGCCTATACTTGAGGTAGCATGCCACAGTCGCGAACCGCGCTGACCGATATCGTCCGCCTCATCGAGGGGGCGGAGTTTTTCTCAAGACTTCTCCAGGACGACCTGTACTGGCTGGCTGCGCAAGCCGAGCTCTGCTCGCTCGCCGCTGATACCGTGCTGTTCAGACCCGGTGAAAAAGCCCGGTGCTTCTACATAGTGCGCGACGGTTCGGTGGCGATTTCGAGGCTCGACGCAGGCGGTCGCAGCGAGGAGATGGCCAGGTTCGTAACGGGAGACGTCGTGGGCGATTTCGACTTCGCGCGCGGCGCTTCATACGACGCCATGGCAACCTGCGCTACCCCGGCGGATCTGCTGGTGTTTCCTGGCTTTGGCAAGAGCATGGACGACCTCATCAAGGACAAGCCAGACGTCTCCGCCCGCGTACTCCTGCGTATGGTGGCGATGATATCGTCGCGTGTGCGCTCCACGCAGGCGCTTATATCCAACAACGCGCCGTGGGTTCGCGAGCTGCGCCGGCAGGTGTACACCGACGCGGCGACGGGTCTGTGGTCCAGGACCTTCCTCGACGAGGAACTTTCGCGCATGCTCGAATCGCCAGCCGCGATCGTGGCCATAAAGCCAGACAGGTTCAAGGAGCTGTGCGACGCGTGGGGGCACTCCGCCGGTGACGTCGCTATGGAAAAGCTGGCTGCCATCCTCAAGGACGAGGCGCGCGCGCTGCGCAAAGCCTGGGCCATACGCCTGCGCAGCAACGAGGCAGCCATAGTCGCCAGTTCCTGTGACGCTGCCGAAGCCGATGCCCTCGCCGCTCGCCTGTCAGAGGCGTACACGAGACTCGATCTGTCGTCGGTGGCGGGTGATGGGGGCTTCAGGCTTAGCGCGAGCGTAGCCATCTCGTCGTGGCCGGAAGACGGCAGGGATCTTCGCGGCCTCGTATCCAGGACGCACGAGCTGATGGCACAAGCCTGGAAAGACGGAGGCTCGCGCGTGTACCGCCTGGAGCCGTCCTCCACCGGCGCGGGGGCCCAGCCGTGAACCCGGTAGTAGATGCGATCCGCGAGTCTCCGCTGTTCGTTGGCATGAGCGGCCTTGAGCTGGAAGCGGTGTCGTCGTACCTGGAGCCGCGCCGCTACGCCGCTGGCGGGGTCATATTCCAAAAAGGGGACCCCGGTACCGAAATGTTCATAGTACGGACGGGCCTCGTCGCGTCGATAGCGGTGGATAGCGACGGCAACGAGCGGACGCTGTACGAGTTTGGCCCCGGCCGGTTTTTTGGCGAAATGTCCATCATAGAAAACGAAACCCGCTCTGCCACGTGCGTGGCGACCATCGATACGGAACTATTCGTGCTCGGCGGCATGAGTTTCTTTACGCTGGTCTGGGAGTACCCGATGATTGGCACGAAAATGCTGTCGTCGATGTCCCGCGTCATGGCCGGCTGGCTCGACGAGGCATCGGGATTCCTGCACGACCTGGTACGATGGGGCGAGACGGCGAGACGGCGTGCCGTGACAGATGAGCTGTCCGGGTTGTTCAACCGTCGCTTTATAGAGGAAACAGCGCGCGCCCGTTTCAGCAGGAGCAGCGGCGAAGCCCCGGTGTGCTCGGCGCTGATGCTGGACCTGGATCGTTTTCACGAGCTCAACGAGCGCTACGGCACGGGAGCCGGAGATGCGATCATACGAGCCGTTGGCGCAGCGTACGGGCGCCTGCTCCGCGACGGAGACGTGGCTGCCCGGCTTTCTGGCGACGAGTTCGCGTTCTTTATGCCCGATGCGGGACCAGCTGACGCCCTGGCCGCGGCCGAGCGCATCCGCGCCGAAACCGAGTCGTTGGTTCTGGAGTTCACGGCGCTTGGCGGTAAAGCTCTGGAAACCATCAATTTGAGTTCTAGCATAGGCGTTGCCTCGAGCCCCGCCGACGCGACTGACGCCGTGTCGTTGTTCGATGCCGCCGACAAGGCGCTGTTCAAAGCCAAGGAAGCCGGGCGCAATCGCGTGGCCAGCTTCAGCGCTTCTTGCGGCCGCCCTTCCTGAATAGCGGCCCCTCTGTCCCAGGCGAACAGATCCAGCGCTGCGTAGAAGGCGAGTTCTCCGCGGCGAAGCCCGCAATATCGGCCGTGGCGTAGTCGAGCAGGTCTTCCGGATCCCAGCCCAGTTCCAGCTCGGTGGTTTCCCCCTCGGCGAGCGCGCGGGTCCAGGCTCCCGATACGCGTACCAGGTCCAGCATAGCGCGTGCCGCAGATTCCACACCACGGCCCTGCCGCTTGCCATCGCGCATGAGACCGGCGAGAAAATCGAGCTGAGCGCGTTCGATTAGCGCGTGCGGAGCGTCTACCAGCGTGCCTGGCCCACCCGGCGCGCCGTCGTTGATGTAGTCTGCGAATTGCCCAAGAAGCCTGGACGGCTTTGATCGCAGCAAGGCAGCGACGCTCCTGAACCACATCACCGCGCGGCCCTTTGAGTAGAACAGGTCCGTCGCTTTGGCCAGCCGCTCGGCTTCGGCCAGATCTTCCGGCCCGAACCCGGGGGCAGAGATGAGCAGGTAGGGCGCGCTCGGTTCGTGTTCAAGGCCCAGCTCGGCGGCACGGTCGTACAGGGCGGTTCCGGGTAGCACGGCGAGCCGGAACACGTCGAGGTGGTTGGGGCCGAGGGCGAGCGCGTAGTCAAGGCTGCGTCTGAAACCGGCGAGCGTGTCACCGGGCAGGCCGTATATGAGGTCGAGCCCGTAGATGATCCCTTCTTCGTCGAGTAGCCGCGTTTTCTTCGCGAACAGAGCGGGGTCGAGGGTTCTGTTAACCGTGGCGAGCACGGCGGGGTCAGAGCTCTGAAGCCCGAGCTGCACCGAGCAGTCTATGGTGGCCAGCGCCCGCGCCTGCTCCGCCGACAGTAGTTCGGCGCGCAGTTCTACGAGGTAGCGGAACCCGGGGCCGTGCTCGCGGAACGTCTTGATGGCCTCTATCATGCGCCGGGGGTCGGCATTGAAGGTGGGGTCGAGAACAAAGACCTCGTCTACGCCTCCGCTGGCTTCAAGGCGATCCAGCTCGGCTGCCGCGCGTTCGAGCGGAAATCGTCGCAGGCGGCCCTCGCCCTTAGACTCGAAGCAGAACGCGCAACGGTACGGGCAACCCCGCGTCAGCTCTATGGCCGCGCCACCCCACGCGACGGGGTCGAGCGTGCCATCGAGCCACGGCGAGGGCAGGGCGCCCAGATCCGCGATCGGCACTCTGACTATGGGGCCGGGTAGCGGAGCGCCGTCCAGCAGCGCGGACACGATATCCACCATTGCCCGCTCTCCCTCGCCCGCGACCACTATGGAGGCGGTTCCGGCGTTTACAAGCGCCTGCGGATCGGCGCTCGCGTCGGGGCCGCCCGCCACCACGAGACAGCCCGGCAGCCGTGCTTTGATGATCGCCGTGGCGCGCGTGAGCATTCCAGAGTTCCAGGAGTACAATGACAGCCCGAGCACGTCGGGATTCAGGGCCAGAGCCGCGCTTGCGACCGTGGCTGGATCATCCTGGGCAAAACTTTCCACGATGGTGATCCGAGTGCGCTCGGCCAGCCCCGGGTGGGAGCGCAGCGCCGATACGACGCTACCCGCGCCCAGGGGTGCGGCCCTGGTACCAGGACCGGCCGCCGCCGAGAGGAACACTATCGACAGAACGTGCTCTGTCGTCGTCGCATCGTGTGGTAAGGCGTTTCTGCCCATCTGTTCCCCTTGACCAGCGCCAGCCGGGCGCGCATAAGTATAGCCAGTATGCCCTTCCCGGTAAGCTTGACGCAAGCAGCGACGCACCCTGTCTTTATACTCACGCTCATCGTAGTGTTCGCGCTCGTGGCGCTGGCGCTGTGGCTCGGGCTCTCGCTGGGCAGGCGCGCTGGCAGGCTTGAAGCGTCGCGCGACCGGCAGGCTCATGAAGAAGCGGCCCGGGGAGACGCCGTAC
>JAFGUM010000337.1 GCA_016938515.1 Spirochaetales bacterium
GAAGGTCTCGCCGAGCATTTTATAAGCATTTCGTCGTTTACCAATGCCTATATCATGACAAGTAGCGCGCCCAGGCGGCTTGATGCAAACGGATCCATGGTACGAGTGGTGGACGCCGAGTTTACCGCGTCCCGGTACCGCCTGCTGTGCACGACTGATGCGGGCGCGTACGTGTTCGCGTTCGCGACAGCCGCGGATCTTCTGAGCTCTGTCCCCTTCTTTGCCGCTGATGGCTCCCCTGCGGCTGGAATGGAGGTAACCGGACCGTTCTGGCTGAGTGATGAGCGAGCCTGGTTGACGGCCAACGGGGTCGTCGCGCTTCAGCACGACCGCAGAACCAGTCTAGTGCGCTTCGCGTATGCCGATGCACCTGCCGCCGACGCAGCGGTGGAACGAATAGACGAGCTCATTTTTAACGAAAGCACGGAAGATTATTCGATACTGGGCTTTGATGAGCAGGGAAAATGGTGGTTCCTGTTCGATCGCTGGAATGGCTACCTGTACCGCATGAGGACGTGGTGGTGAGCGCGGCGCGGCGTTTCTTCGTGGCGCTGGCCTGCCTCACGCTGGCCATCGCAAAACCGGCTCTGGCCGACGAGCAGGCGACTACGGGGGTCCGGGTCATGGCTCGGGCAGGCGGCTCCGGCATCGCCGCGGATTCTGAATCCCTGGCTGGCGCTCTGGCAAAGTCCCCGCTGCTCGACGCGATTCTCGTAGCCCCAGCGGGGTTGGATATCGTAGAAGCGGCGGCGAGGGCCTCGTGTTCGCTGGCGGTGGACGTCGAGAGCATCGCCGGTAGTCCTGGAGACACCCGTTCCAGCTGGCGAGTCATCGATCCCGTATCCGGCGCCATTCTGGCTCAGGGGGTCGTGGAGGGCCTCGACCCGACGAGCCGCGACCTGGCAGAGTTCTGGTGGTTGCCGGTAGTCAAGGCGGCCGAAACAGCGTTGCCGGCCGTCAGCAGGACGCTCGTCCGCGTCGAGGCGGCGCCAGGTACCCTACTACGAGGTATGGGAGACGAAACCGTACGAATACCCGCCGATGGCTACCTGGAGTTGGCTCTTCGCGTACCGGGGACCTACTCGTGGCGGGCGGTGTCGCGGGGCGCGTACCCTCAAACCGGGCATTTCGTCGCCATGGAGCACGGAGCCACGCTCTACGTGCCACGACGAGAGCTGCCGCGCTACTCGGTCGAGTCCGCTTTGTTCATGGGGCAGTTTCCTGACATCCGGGCTTCTGTACGGTTCCTGGAAGACTACGCGTTCGCGAGCGCCGGGCTGACGCAGTTCCTGGCGGGGCTGTACCTCGTTGACCCAACCTATGAACTGCGCGAGCCACCCGTCGTGCTGAGCCTGCCGATTGTGGAGCCAGGCATAAGCATGGGCGTGTACGTACTGCCCCCGGATGCGCGTATGAGGCCGTACCTGAGCGCCATAGCCTTTACCCGCGTTGTGGTGGCTTCTGGAGAACCGGTACAGCTGGATCCCATAGCGCCGCTGGGACTCGGCTCGTCTGTCGGCATAGAATGGCGTTCTGGTGTAGCTATAGGCCTATTTGCCGAACTGAGTGCCACCCTGTACCCCTGCCCGGACGGTGCCTTGATGGCGGCGAGCATACCGCGCGACAGCGGCGGTTCGTACTCGTACGGAGACGAGTGGTTTCTTCAGTATCCCCTGTTCAGGGTGGGCGTGAGGGTTACGCCATGAACGCCAGACGGGTTTTAACGACCAGGACAAGACGCTGCGCACTGCTTGTCTGCATGGCGTCGCTGGTGATGAGCTCGTGCTGGCACCCCGCGTTTAACCCGGAATTGTCGTTGACGATGAACACTGTGCAGAAGATGAATCTCGTCTCGACGATACGCGTTACCGGAATACGCCAATCGGATGCCGATCGCGGTTTCTTCGTGCCGCGGCGTGTGTCGGTTCCGGTGGACGGCATCTGGCTGGCCGGCCAGGAATGGGGTGACATCGCGTACCGGAATACGGTGCCACTGTACCTGGCCAGCGGCGCCTCTTCTTCGTTCACTTCGGTGTCACCGATCACGTACGAGCCGCTCAGGCCGTATAGACCAGTCGTGCGGGCCTCGCCCACGGGCGCGAAGGAAGCGCTGGGTTTCGGGTTCCGGTCTGCTGGCAGGGGGCCGATACGCCTGTACAGCGCGATGGTGCCGGACAGCGCGGGGCCCATACAGCGCGACGACTCATCCACCGTAGTGTTGAACGGCGGCGGCGGTGTGCTGGGGTTGGGCTTCGCGCCCTACGACGCGCTCGGCGACGCGGGCTTCGCGATATACTACGACGATACGCTGATGGCGTGGCAAGCGCTTGAGTTTTCATATTCAGGTGGCACACCACTATCAGGCACAGGCAACGATATTGCGATACCACCAGCTCTGTCCCCAACGCGTGTCGGCTTCACCGCGAACAGCGGCGCGTACTGGTACCTGTCGATCACCGACGCGGACGGCGTCTCGACGACGTATCGCTGGCCATCGACAGCGCTGATGACACAGCCTGGGAAACTGCAGGGAGTCACGCTGCCGCTGGTGGCGGTGCTGAGCGACGGCAAGCTGCTATCAGGAGACGGTACGACGCTTACCGCGCACGAGGCTGACGGCACCCCGCTGTTCTCGGTGCTAGCCAGCGGCCTGTACTTCGCGCACGAGCGCTACGACACTGCTGCTGGTGCGTGGCTGATGGTCTTCTGCCGGCAGCTCTTCGCCTCCGACGGGCGCGACGAGTACGGCACGCTGCTGCTGGACGTGTACGAGCTACCCACGGCCGACCTTGAGACGCTGGCGGACTAGTCCGCCGGCTACGCCGCGGGACGCTCGTCCCATGGCGACTCAGCGCAGGCTCTGCTTGACTACAGACAGGAACTCGAGCATCGACTCGTCGCCAGCGTACCGCGCTTCCAGATCGGTGAAGTAGCGCTCGCGGACGGCTTCATCGCGAATACGTGCCGCTCCGTCCAGGATGTCGGCCGCGTTGAACAGGATCTCGCTCTGGCCTGCGGTCTGGAACGACGACAGGTAGCGGGCGATGCGCTCGCGCATGCCGGGCATGGCCGCGGAGACCTCGGGGCTGTCCAGGAAGGCGTCGAGCCGCGACCTGGCCTCGACCATCGCCAGATCGCCGCCGCCAGACAGCAAGGCGTCTTCGTCGGCGGCGTACGCGCGGTACGCAGCGGATACCGCTTCGTACCTGGCGCGGGCTTCGACCAGCTGCGCTTCGACGCGCGTCTTCTCTTCCTGCAGCGCTACGTACTCGGCACTCGTAGGAGCGCCGGCTTCGGCTACCGGCGTCGCGGGTGTCGTGCCGGCTGCCTCGAGCGTAGCGACGCGTTCGCGCAGGGTTGCCGCATCAGATTCCGCTACCTCTATCGCCGCTTCCAGTTCTGCTACCCGTTCCGCCGCGCGCTCGCGCGCTTCCCGTAGCGCGGCGTCGAGCCCGGCCGCTGCCGCGACGATACCATCGGCAACGCGTGGCGCCTGCCCGGCGGCGGGGTAGTCGGTGAGCACAGATGAATACCCGCGTAGTGCCTCAAGAAAACGGCCAGACGCCAGCGCGGAAGCCGCTGCTCGCGCTGGAGCTTCGGCAGCGTTGGTGTCGGCGGCGCGTTTTGCCGCTTCCGCGTCGCGAGCGCCGGCGCTTGTAATGTACCCGTAAACGGCGGTGGCCTGCCCCGGACCCAGCGGCAGGTTGACTAGCAGCCTGTCGAAAGCCGCGCGCAACGCGATGGTATTACTGACGTTGGCTTCCATGGCGGACAGCGCTTCCGTGGTATCGGTTTTAATTTTTGCTGCCGCGGCCAGGGCGGCCTCCGCCTGCGCTGCCTGGGTCTCAAATCGTGCGCGCCATGATTCTTCGAGGAAGGTTCCGGCCTCTTCAAGCTCTTTGGTAGCACCGAGAGCTCGACGGTACGCCTGCGCCGCAGCTTCATTATCGCCAGCGGCGGCAGCTTGGCGCGCCCGTGCTGTCTCGGAGTTTATAACAGAAACGGCGTCCAGCGCGGCCGACAGTTTCGAGGTGTCAACAGTGGCTTTGGCGCGTTCTGTGTTTATCGTCTTTTCGATCAGATCTGCCGCGAACAAGTCAAGCTCTCGGCGTGCCATCAATGAGGGAATCGTCGCCACCCGCGGATCCTCGAGATAGCCGCGAAGGGCGGTAAGCGTATTCATCGCATCGTCGAGTCTGCCGTCGCGCAGCGCCTGGCGCGCCGACGCGTACAAGCCCAGCAGCTGATCCTCGGCAGCTTTCATCCTCGCAGCGTCTTCATTGAGGCGGGTAAGCTCGGCTTGCGCGGTTCTCAGTGTTTCCGCCGTGCGCGCGCGTTCAGTTTCGAGCGCCTGATCTTTCTCGGTCAGCTGCGCCCGCAGCTCCTGCTCGCGGGCTCGCGATTCGTCCTGTATTCGCTGTCGTTCCGCCGTGGCCACGGACAGATTTTCGCGGAACTCATCACGCGCCTTGTCCAGGTTGGCCTGCATCGCCAGCCGCTCTTCTTCAGCTTTCCTGGTAAACTCGGATAACTGCGACGCGAATTCTTCTGATTTTCTGCGTTCAAACTCCTTCAATCGCTCCTGGATGGCCGACTCGGACAATCCCTCGGCTATCAATCGCTGCCGCTCGCGTTCCAGTTCTATATTCAAGGCTTCGCGCAATTCAACTTCCTTGGCCTTGATGCGCGATTCCACGCTCGTCAGGAGGTCTGCCCGTTCCCTGTCGAGGGAGGCCATCCGCTCCTGTATCGACGCGATCTCCTTGTCCTTCTCCTGCAATCGCCCCTCGGCTTCGCGCTTTATTTCCTGAAGGAGGCGGCCTTCGGCTGATTCGAGCATCACCGTATCGTTGGCAGCGCCCTGATCCTGCTGTGAGAATATATGACCAAGACCGAAAAGGCCGCCAGCCAGGACGAGAAATCCAACCATGTTTACGGCCAGCGGCAGAAGAATGCCTCGCTTCCTGGGCTTTACTTTCCAGGTATCGGGACCCGCGAGGATGCGGCTGGACTTGGCAACCTGGTCTATGTGCCGCAGAATATCCCGCTGGTCTTCACTCGAAATACCTGAAGACTTGTCGAATGTAAAATCGCCCGCTCCAGACAACTCTGATCCCGCGGCTTTTCTGAACTCGGCGGCTCTGCGCAATAGACTTTTAATGACCATGCTGGATCTCCTGCTACTCGAGGTCGCTGAGACAACGCTCCCTATCAGTATATCGGAATGACGACGAAAGTCGATAAGTCCCCAATCGTCTGGACAGCCTGGGCATGAGCGGATACCATCGGCGCATGGATCACTCACGAGGCATCGCGCTGGTCACCGGCGCATCGTCGGGATTGGGCGCGGAATTTGCGAAGCGGCTGACAGCAGTCTCGATTGGCGCGGAACACTACCGCGGTTTACCCGGTTTCGACGAGCTGTGGCTTGTCGCGCGCCGCGCCGACCGGCTAGGGCTGCTTGCCGAAGAGCTGCGAAGCATCGCGCCTCGCCTCACCATCAAGACTGTAGCCACAAACCTCGTAGCCATCAACTCGATAAGCGATCTTGCCAAAGCTGTGGGCGAGTCGTGCCAGACAGACA
>JAFGUM010000338.1 GCA_016938515.1 Spirochaetales bacterium
AAAAGGCGCGTTTACAGGGGTTGATATTGCCATATTTTCAGCGGGAGGAGACGCAAGCCTGCTGCTGGCGCCGATAGCGGTAGAGGAAGGAGCCGTCGTCATAGACAACTCGAGCGCGTGGCGGATGGATCCTACGGTGCCGCTCGTCGTTCCAGAGGTAAATCCCCAGGCGCTCGATGGGCACCATGGCATCATCGCCAACCCAAACTGTTCGACTATACAGATGGTCGTCGCGCTCAAGCCAATACACGACGCGTATACGGTAAAACGCGTCGTAGTGTCCACCTACCAGGCTGTTTCTGGTAGTGGAGGCAAAGCGATAGCGGAACTTACCGAACAGGTAAAAGCCTGTGCGGAGGGGCGGCCCATAGAAGCCACCGTATACCCGCGGCAGATACTCTTCAACGCCTTGCCGCAGATAGATGTATTCCTGGATAACGACTACACCAAAGAAGAGATGAAAATGGTCAACGAAACGAGGAAAATCCTTGACCAATCAATACAAGTGAGCCCTACAGCTGTGCGCGTTGCCGTGTACCGAGGACACTCTGAATCGGTAAACGTCGAGACCGCCAGGCCTTTTACGATAGCCGACGTTCGCGCCCTGCTCCAAAAGGCTCCCGGCATCAAGGTAATAGACGAGCCCGCGAAACTAGCGTACCCTACTGCCCTCGACGCCGAGGGACGCGACGAGACGTTCGTCGGTCGCCTGAGAGCCGACCCCACTGTTCCATACGGTCTCAGCATGTGGGTAGTATCAGACAACCTTCGAAAAGGCGCGGCGCTAAACGCCGTCCAGATAGCCGAAACTCTTATAGCGCGTACTTTGCTGTAGCAGGGAGAGCGACGTGGCATTGATTGTCCAGAAATTCGGCGGAACCTCTGTAGCTGATCCAGAGGCCCGTGAGAGACTGCTAGCCAAGGTTACAGGAACCAGGAGCGGGGGCGATGACGTCATAGTCGTCGTCTCGGCGATGGGACGACGAGGAGCGCCGTACGCGACCGACACGCTGCTCGGCCTGCTTGACGCGA
>JAFGUM010000034.1 GCA_016938515.1 Spirochaetales bacterium
CGGTAACGGGACTCGGTAACTGGTCGTACGACTACGACGTTTCAGGACTAAAACCCGGCACCTATAATCTGATGGCCAGGGCCATAGACTCCGCGGGCAACGTATCGTTTGCGACACCCTTTAACCTGGTGGTAGATCCGGCGTCTGATCTTCCCGTAGCCGGAATCGTCAATCCACTGCCCCAGACGAGGGTCGGAGCCGACCTCAACGTCGTAGGCACCTGCGTAGACGATGACGCGGTATCATACGTCGAGCTGAGCATCGACGACGGGCCGTGGGCAAAAGCCGAAGGCACCGACTACTGGTCGCACTACCTCAGCACGGCGGCGATGGCTGATGGTGAGCACGCCATCCACATAAGAGGCGTTGACGTCAACGGACTCACCGGTGAAGCCGTATCGACTATTTTCCATCTTGATCGTACCAAGCCCCTGCACACGGTAGCAGCTCCCGGCTTCGGCGCCATAACCTCTGGCCGCGTTGCGGTGAGCGGAACCGTATTCGACGCCAACGGCCTCATCGAGCTATCATATTCCACAGACGCGGGAGTTACCTGGCTGCCGTTGAAGCACAAGAAGGACAAAAACGCTACCGATGCCAGCTTCACCCTGGGCGTTGACACGAACAAGATGCCCGATGGCCCGGCGGTGCTGTGGCTACGCGGCGTCGATAGAGTCGGCTCCACGGGCATCGCTGTATTCATGTATTTTATAGACAACACCAAACCAGAACTTACTGTTCTATCACCAGCGGAAGACGAACTGGTAAATGGCGCGTATTCAATAGTGGGCAAAGCCTCGGACGCGGTCGGGGTAGCGTCTATCTCGTGGCTGCGGGACAAGGAGAGCGGACAGGTAGAGCTGCTTCCCGGCAACCCCTTCTTCTCCATACCCTTCGTTGCCCCTGCCAAGCGCGGCGTCGCTACCGTACGCATCGCCGTAACCGACCTCGCGGGAAACGTCACGGCGACCACCGTATCACGACGAGTAGAGCCCGACACGGATCTACCCGTAGTCAGGCTGTCCGCTCCGCTCGCCGACTCCCGAGCAGACGATTCTCTACTGGTAGCTGGTGGCGCCGTTGATGATGACGGCATCGCCTCTGTAACCTGGCGCGTAGATGACGGCGCAGAAACCACGGTGACAACCACTGGCGCCTTCGCGTTTACTGTTGACGGGCTACCCAGCGGAAAACGAACGCTGTCTATCCGGGCGACTGACATCAACGGCCTCGACGGCCCGATCCTCGCGGTACCGTTTGTATTCGCGGGTGCCGCACCAGTGGTGTCGCTCTCTACGATAAAGGACGAGGCGGGCGAGCGGAACTTCACGCCGGGGGTAGCCGTTTCTACCATCGAAGGCGCGGCTGCCGTAATGGGTTCTATAGAGGCTGCTTCTCCCCTGGCCAGGCTCTGGTACAGCGTCAACGAAGGGGTTCCCATAGAGTTGTCACCCCCGAAAGGCGCGGGGGTAGCTGGCTTTGCCGTGCCGCTGCCGCCATCGCTGCCGTACGGCGTGCTGAAGCTGGTAGTTGGGGTCGAAGACTCCTACGGCAAGATCGGAACGCTGCGGGCCCCCGTGTTGGTAACAGACTACACGCGACCTCGCGCCGGGCCGTGGCTTGACTTCGGCGTAGCCGCGCCAATAGAGCGTCCTTCCATTCCCGCGGGTTCACCCGTATCAGCAGGATCGGAAGCTCCAGTGCCGGTTATAGTACGCGCGGAAAAGCCATTCACAGGACGTTTTGTCACACCATTTGCGGGAGAAAACATACGTACCGTCCGGCTGGAACCTGCATCCAGCGTCGTCGAGGCCTCGTTCTCGGGCTCTACGGTCAGGGTATCAGCCACCGCAGAAGGAAGCACCGAGCCTACCATGGTAGTCGTAGAGACGGAGCGGGGACACAGCTTCAGCTCTGGTCCATGGCTCTTTGTCACCGACACCCGCCCGCCGGATGTATCAATAGTCGAGCCAGCCTTCGGCGCCTGGAATACCGGAGTGGTAGCGCTTGTCGTTGATGCCACTGATGGCGACAGCGTCGCGACTGTGCGCTGCACCGTAAACAACGGCACCCCGGTGCCGCTGGAATTCGCGGACGGCGCGTACCGCGGCACGATAACCGTACCCGACTCGGGCGGAACTGGCGCGCCAGCGCTGCTCGCAGTAAGCGCCACCGACGCCTCGGGCAACGAGCGGATGGTACGCAGCGCGTTCATGGTAGACGCGACGCCCCCAAAACCATCGCGCATCCTTCCCGTAGACGGCGATGAGATCTCTGGCCCTACGCTGTTTGTCATCCAGCCGGGAGAAAGCCTTGAGTCGATCCAGAGCATCGAGCTAGGCCGTGCGGGAGCGTACGAAAAAATAAACCCGAACGCGTCTGTATCGCTTGTAGCTGATCCCGCGCAAGCGCCACTGACGCTCAGGGTTACCGACAAAGCCGGCTCGACGACGGAACTGGACGTGCTTGCGGGACTTTCCGTCGCGACGACTCCGCGCGTCGCACTGCCACCAGTCGAGCTCGTCAAATCCAATGACTCGGCACGACCGGCCAGCCTGGACGGCCCCATGGCTGTCTGTACCGGCACTGACCAGGTGGGAGCCCTGTCATTTACGTCTCCCCTCATCGCGTTGCCATCTGGACCAAGCGCGGACGCCCCTGCTTTTCCCGCGTGGACGCGCGAACCAATCCGCGTTACCGGCACCGCATCGCTGAGCATAACCATGACCGGCGTGTCGCCGGATCCTAAAAAGCCCGTAGCGGCCTGGGGTCTGAGCCCAGACGCCATAGACCAGAGCCTGGCACTCAAACCGGATAAAACCGGTGGATGGATTGCCGCGCTCAAAGCTCCAGCCCAGCCAGACGGCCCCGCGTCGATATGGGTACTGGTTGAAGAGCCGGCACGCGGCCGGCTCTTTACGCGAATTCCGCTGGAGTACGATTCGACCCCACCCGTGATCAGCATACTGGCCCCGGACACCCAGGCGGAGAAAGCAGCCTCAGGAGGACCATGTACGCTCGTACTCAGAGCCAAAGACACCCACGGTATTTCTTCTATAACGTACAAAGCCGGAGCTGACGAGGGTCGTTTCGAGCTACAGCCCGGATCTGGCGACGCGGCCAAAACCTTCACGTTTCCTCCAAAGGCTTCTTCCCTGGGCATTACCCTGCGAGCCACCGATGGCTCCGGCAATACGTCTACCAGTACCCTGGTGGTGTCCTACGACGCCGTCGCCGACTCCCCTATCCTTTCCTTCTTGTGGCCTGTAGAAGGCGCAACCGTGGAAACGTCGCCAAATAGCGCGCCAAATGGCGACGAAACAGCGTTCATCGTGTACAGCTCTGACGACGATGGCGAGGCAGTACCTTCTGGCACGATCGCAGACGCCAGCTTTGCCGCGAATGGAAGCGGCCCTCTGTACGAGATACGAACTGCAACTCCCGCTCCAGGCACCCGCGTGATTACGGCTAGCGCCGCGGACAGCGGCGGCGCCAAATCTGGCGCTATCCGCGTCTCGTACACGCAAGCCGGCGCCGCTCCGCTGGTGCTGGTACACCAGCTGGCGAACTCAGCGGATGCTACGCCAACAAGCTTTGAAGCCGGCTCTCCCGCAGTGCTCGACGGCAAGACGGCGCTTCTGGCTACGGTTGTCGCCCCCGCCGGCCTCGCAGCGCTCGAATATTCGCTCGACGGCGCCCCCTGGGCTGGGTTGGCCATACCCAAACCCGATGCGGACGGCGCCTATATCGCCCGCGTAGCCCTGCCGTCATCGCTGTCGTACCAGCGGCACGAACTGGCCATCCGCGCGACCGACACAGCCGGAGCCAGCGGCGAAGGCAGGACAGCGTTCTACCGGGTCGCTCCAGCGCGCGCGGACGGCTCAATTCCCGCGGAAGGTGTCTACCTCTATGACGCGCGGGCAACCGAAAGCGACAGCCTGAAGCTTGCCCCCGGCGAAACGATCGACGCGCTGTGGGTAGGACGACCCATCCGCGGGATGCGCCTCGAACCAGACAGCCCGTACCTGCGGGCGTCTTTTAGCGGGGCGACGATTTCGCTCGAAGCTGTTGCCGAAGGCGGCGTTGGCGCCGAAGCAACGACGGTAGTCGTAGAAACTGTTGATGGCCAGGAATTCAGAGCCAGGCCGCTTTCCATAATCGTGGACGCCGCCGCGCCTTCTCTCACGCTCGTTGAACCAGCGCCAGGCGCGCCAGCTGCGAGCTCTGTCCCCCTGGTCGTTACCGCTGCCGACTCCAATGGCCTGTCCGCGGTCGAGTGGTCAGCCGATGGCGGCGGCTCCTGGACGGCCTTCGAGCCAGGCGATGACCCCGCTTCATTCGCGGCAACCGTGGCGCTCGCCTCTGACGATGGGCCGGTAACGCTCATGGTCAGGGCCACCGACAAAGCCGGTGTTGCGAGCGTCGTGCTATCGTCTGTATGGAAGGATGTAACCGCCCCGACGATCACGCTGCTTACCCCACGGGGCGTCGATACCGTCAACGGCACGGTGCTCCTATCTGGCTACGCGACTGACGCGAGCCCCCTTGCGTCGGTGGAATTCAGCTACGACGGACAGACGTGGGAAGCCGTTGACGCCTCGCCTCGCGGCTTAACCACCCCACCCGCCGGCGGAGACGCGTCAGCCAGCAGGGCGGTGGCGTTCTCGCGCTTCGTCGACCTGGGCCTGCTCATGACTCTGGAGCCACGTACCGAAGAAGCCGCCACGACAGAAGACGTCTCGCTCCCGGAAGCTCCGCCGCCGTCAAAATCCGTCATGGGGACAGAGCTGAGCTTCAGAATCGTCGACGCGTCGGGCAACCAGTCCGTACTTCGCCCCCTCAACCCGGAACAGCCCTCGTTCATAGTCGATAGCGCCGCTGACAAACCAACTACTACGATACAGATACCAGCGGACGCGGAAGTCGTACGATCCAATTTCGTAGTCTCTGGCATGGCTTTTGACGATGACGGTATAGCGGAGCTGTTCTGGCGGCTCGACGGCTCGGCATGGAGCAGACTCGATGGCTCAAACGGGTTCGCGGTGCCGTTCAGACTGCTTGAGCTCTCCGACAACGAGCACCTGTTTGAGGCGTACGCGGTAGACCTCAACGGCGTCGAGGGCGAACGGGTGTCCCGAAGCTTCAGGGTAAGCCGGGAGGAACCGGTCGGCACGCTCGAGGCTCCAAGCCTCGAAATAACAAACAGGGGAATAATAGAATTGCGCGGCATCGCCTCCGACGCCAATGGCATCGCCAGCGTCCAGGTGTCGTTTGACAATGGCGCCACGTACAACGCCGCGGTGGGTACCGAAAGCTGGAGCTACATCCTCGATACGAGGCTGCTCCCCGATGGTGTGCACAGCGTATACGTTCGACTTGCGGATGGCTACGATACGGCGGGCTTCGCCGCGGGGCTCATCGCCGTAGACAATACGCCCCCGCTCATCGAGATGGATACGCCGCTGGATGGCGACGAAGTACTGGGCTCGATAACCGTCGGCGGTCGTTGCAGCGACAGTCTTGCCGTGCAGAGCCTGACGCTGGGTATCTCGAAGCTTGGCTCTGACGACCCTGAGATGAGCCTGGCCTTGCCCGGCGGCGGCGTCTTCAGCCAAGCGGTAGACATCCAGAGCCTGGCGCCTGGCTGGTACAACGTCAAGGCCACCGCTACTGACGAAGCTGGCAACCGTGCGTACGACTCCAGAAACATCCTGGTCCTTGCCGCGGCCAAAGCCGACTACGTAGAACTGCTGTACCCAAATCATGGAGAATCTCTGTCGGGGCGTTTCAGTATAGACGGCAGGCTCGTGTCGTCAGAAACCATACGCACGGTGGCCATCAAGCTGAATGGCCAGCCATTCGCCGTAGCGGACAGCAAGAAAGACGGTTGGTTCAGCTATCAAGTAGAACCCGATGCCCTCGTTGACGGCGATCTTGTTTTTACCGCGGAGGCTACCAACGCCGCCGGAGAAACAATGGTGTCTGAACCCAGGACGCTGTCATACACGAAGGACGGCCCCTGGCTGGAAATTGACGCCGTTACAACCGGAGACTTCATCATAGGTCGCCCCTACCTGACTGGCAAAGCCGGCTGGTCTGTACCCGAACCCGCGGGCAGCGACAAAGAGAGCCGGGCGGCCCACGCAGCGCTGCAGAAGGCCCGCTCGGTCGTACGTGTAGAGCTGAGCCGCGACAACGGCAGAACCTGGGACAAGGCCTCTGGCACAGACGAGTTCAAGTACCGCCTGGAAACGCAGGAGTACCCCAACGGAACGCTACGGCTTATGCTCAAGGCAACCTTCGCGAACGGCGCTACCGCGGTGCGAAAGCGTCTCGTCGTGCTCGACACCAAGGTACCAACGGTTACCATACTCACACCATCTGAAAACGGCCGCTACAACGGCATCGTCACGATGGAGGGCACGGCCAACGATGAAAACGGCATCGTTGAGGTCGCGGTACTGCTACGCTCCGGCGACAAGGCGTCGTACGAGGTTCCGGGCTTCATACAGGGCTCGTACATTGACGCTCACCTGCTGGGCGCGACGCGCACAGAACTGGGTGTCGGCCTGACCTTTTTCGATGACAATGTCAAACTGCAGGTTGAGCTGGGACGAGGTTTTGACGCGCAGCCAACGTGGGACAATATTCTCGGGCTTAAAACAGACAGCACAGCCGCGGGCGATCTGTCCAGATTTGGCGGCTACGTCCTGGGAGCACGATTACTAGCCAACCTCGCTTATCTGCCATTCTCGTATTTCCTGGGTCCTGACTGGGACTTCTTTTCAATGTCGTTTACTCTCGGAGCCAGCTTTACCTACTTTAGCCAGCAGGAAACGCTGGGGCTGCTGTTCTCTCCGCCCAACGGCCAGTTCATGGTGCTGTCGGGGGTTGTCGGGCAATGGGAGTTTGCCAAGTTCGAGTTTGACCTTGGAATTTTGCAGAGCATCGGCGCGTATCTGGAAGGCGGCCTCATTTTTATCCCGAGTGAAGCTTCGACGCGGCTGGAGGAATTTATACGGCCAAACGTAGCCGTGGGCCTCAGGTTCGGGCTGTTCTGATACAGGAGCTCATATTTTGCGCTTAGACTACTATTGACGGATTCAGGGCGGGGAACTAGCCTAAAGGTACTATTATAGAAGCATAGAGCTGGCGAGAGCCTTGTGTTCGAATTGACTATGGGCTACCCGAAGGAGCGTAATCCGCGATGCAGCGACGTATACGGGTTTTAGTTGCCCTGTCAGACGCAGACGACATCCCTCTGGTCGAGTCAGCGCTGGGTGAATCCGGCTGCAGCTTCTCGTACGCATCCAACCTCATGGCAGTGGAAGAGATCATGGGTGACTCCGACGTCATCCTGGCCGATACGGGCTTCGCATCCGGAGCCTTCTCCGACTGGCTATCCCTGTGGCCCGTGCCCACGGTACTCATCGTCGACCCCAACTGCGACCCCCAACGGCTGGCCAAAAACCTGGTAGACGAATCGAGCTCCTTTATCATCCGCGATCCTGAAGGAGCCTGGCTACGATTTGTTCCGCTATTGGTGCGCAAATCCGCTGCTATCAGGGAAAGCCTGGACAGGCAGAATACCACCGTCATCCGCACCGAGAACAGCTACATGAACCTGCTCCGCGTCGTGCCGGACATCGTGTACGTCCTCGACGGCGATGGCTGCTTTGCCTACCTCAACGATGCGGTGGCCCAGCTTGGCTGGAAGCCGGCGGAGCTCGTAGGCAAGCACTTCGCAGAAATAGTACACCCGGAGGACCTGCCGGAGATTGGCCGCAGCATCGTCCTGCGCCGGTTCGAAGGCATGGAGACGGGGCCCTCAGCGGCTCCAAAGCTGTTCGACGAGCGGCGCACCGGCGACCGCATGACGCGCAACCTCGAAGTCAGGCTGCGCCATCGTGACGGCGGCGACTGGACAACGGCCAACGTGGACGCGTGGGGTGAGGTAACGAGCCTTGGAGTAAACCTGCCGGAGTTTGAGGGGCGGGGTACGGGAACGATCGGGCTGATCCACGACATCAGCAAGCGGCACGAGATGGAGCAATCCATGGCCCGCGAGCTGGACGCCCGCGATTTGCTCCTCAAGGAGATTCACCACCGCGTCAAAAACAACCTGCAGGTGGTTTCCAGCCTATTGTCGCTCGAGAGCGATTGCGTAAGCGACGAAAAAGCCCGCAATGTTTTTGAAGAATGTCAGACTCAGGTCTATTCGATGTCGCTCGTCCACGAGCAGATATACCGCGGTTCGTCTCCCAAGGGAGTCGAAACCACCGCATACTTCGCCAAGCTCGCGGAGTACCTGCTCAGCGTGCATGACGCGCAGGCCCGGGGTATAGGCATCGTGGTAGATGCCGGATCCCTGGTTCTGCCGCTCGACTCGGCCATGCCCCTGTCAATCGTCACCACTGAGCTCGTCTCAAACTCGTTCAAGCATGGCTACCCGGATTCGAAGCATGGCACCATACGCATCTCGCTCAAATTCCACGAGGATGAATACGAGTTCGCGGTCTCTGACGATGGCGTGGGCTTCCAGGCC